>NZ_JBHLWI010000001.1:0-197309 GCF_042432905.1 Fontibacter flavus
CAATTGCCAGTCTGATTTTTAAAAACTACCTTAGACATTGTTGTATTTTGTTCAACTCTAAAATAATAATTTTAGAGAAGATCAACAATAAAAAAAGGGTGTCTCGACTTTTCGGACACCCCCTTATCATTTTTAAAATATTTAAATTAGAGAAAATAATCCCGCACCATGAAAAAGATATTGTTTATTCTGGCATTATTATCGGGTTCTATTGTATCAGCCCAAGTAGATTTTTTCCCATACCTACTTGAAATTAACCCTGTTGAAATGCCCAGCTTACCCGGGCTTCATTCTTATGCCCATGCCCAACATGACGGAAAATGGCTAATTATTGGAGGAAGAACTGATGGATTGCACAATCGGACACCCAATACAGCTTTTCCAGCTGCCTCAAATAACACTAATATCTTTGTGATAGATGTTAAAGAAAAGCAATATTGGTCTGCTTCTGTCAACGGTCTTTCCACTAATCTCAAAGAGCAACTTCAAACTACCAACATGAATTTTATTCAGGATGGCAGTAGACTTTATTTTACGGGTGGTTATGCTTTTTCGGCATCAAGAGCCAATCACATCACATTTCCTTTTATTATAGTTGTAGATGTTCCTGGACTGATTCAGGCTGTAATGAATCAGACAGATATTTCTTCCTTTTTTGCTCAAATTCATGATGAAAGATTTGCGGTATCAGGAGGTCAAATGGGCAAAATCGGGGAAACTTTTTACCTGATCGGAGGACACCGTTTCGATGGCAGATATAACCCCGTGGGAGGTCCTTCCTTCACACAAGAATATACCAATCAAATCCGGAAATTTAAAATAGCACCAAATATTGGCCCCTTTGCCATCGTCGAATACGAGACCATTACTGACCCTGTCCATTTAAGACGTCGGGATTATAACCTAGTGCCTCAGATTTTTGCATTTGAAAAACAGGGCTATATGATTTCATCAGGGGTATTCCAGATCAATGCCGATCTGCCATTTTTATATCCCGTAGATATCACGGAGGAGGGTTATACTCCAAGAACAAATTTCAATCAGTACCTGAGTCATTATCATGGAGCTAAAGTTGGAGTTTATGATAAAGAAAACAAGCAGATGCATTCGCTCTTTTTTGGAGGAATGAGTCAGTATTACTACGAAAATGGAGAACTGATACAGGACAATCTTGTACCTTTTACCAAAACCATCAGCAGAGTCACTAGGTATGAAGATGGCAATTTACAGGAATATTTAATCCCTGTCGAAATGCCGGGGTTACAAGGTGCCAGTGCTGAATTTATTCCTAATTTGACCTTGCCTATCTATGACAATAAAGTGGTCAAGCTATCCGAAATCAAGGAAGAATCTATCCTATTGGGGCATATTTATGGAGGGATAAGCAGTCCCACCCGAAATCCTTTTGCCAATAATCAGACCAATACCACCACAGCTAATCCTTCAATTTATGAAATCAAATTGATCAAAAGTCCGATTTCAGGCATTCCACCTATTGATGGAAGTAATCCTTTTGATGTTTTGGTATTCCCTAATCCTTTTGAAGATAAGATTACTGTGAGGTTCCATTTGGACAAAACTACAAAAACAGACTACTACCTGACCAATATCCATGGACAGATCATCAAACAAGGAGAATTTACCAATCAAGCAAAAGGGAGAAATGAACTGATAATCAACATCCCCAATCATCCCAGTATTCAATTTTTAATTCTTACTATTGTTTTTGAGGACAAATTTTACGTTTCCAAAAAAATTCTTAAAAATCAGTTATTTCCTGATTAAACGTTTTTATATTACGAAATACAATTTTTTATACTTGAAATTATTTTTTTTGAACACGAATGGTTTTTATTTTAAGCAAACTTTACTTAAAATTGCAAATTAAATTATAAACAATTGTATATGCATGACGTTAATCTTTTTTAAAAATAAAACGGGAAGCAATTTAAATCCGCCATCTCTTCTAAAAAAGTACGTCTTATTTGATTAAGCCCTAAGTTATAATCATCATGAAAAAAATCTTTTATATATTATTCTTATTATTTTCAACTATATCAATTACCCAAGCGCAATCCAATAGAACAGATAAATTGGGAGTTGGATTAGGGCCGTCTGTTTTATATGGGGACAATACGGGTATTTTTTCAGATCTCAGATTCAAAGTGCTCCCTGCTTTAAGCGTTGATTATAATAGATTTATCGATACACATTTCGATGTTAGAGGCACATTGGGATGGCAGATGATAGGAAGTGGAGATTTTTATAGTGAAGGACTGATTGAAAAAATTGCATTGGCAGGATACCCTCATGCGTTTAAAGGAAGCTTGATTTATGGTGATGTCATGCCTATTTATCATATCAATCCCGACAAAAGGGGATTTTTACCTTCTTTAGTGAAAGTGTATACCGGACTGGGAGTTGGATTTTTTCATTCTCTAAGAAAAGATGAAAGGCGTATTTATAATGGTGCTGAATTTTCTACAGAATCTTACAATGCATCCAATACAAATATCTATTTCCCTTTTAGGGTAGGCGCATTTATCAACATGCCTGAAATTAAAGGAGATTTAGGGATTGAGGGCACATTGATGATCAGTCCTTTTGGAAATATGGAGGGAAATAGTTTACAGCAGAAAATAATAAAATCTGATATTGCTGCGCAATTTCAAGTTACTTACAGGTATCATCTACAATGATTTCAATACGCCAAATACCGAATACAAAATTTTAAAAGATGGGCAACTACCACCCATCTTTTTTCTTTTTCGGGTAGTTTTTCTCCTTTAGATATGGACCTCACAATGAACTTATAATTTTGATTGTTTTCATTGGATTTACAGCATTTTTTTTTGAACTTAAAAGTATAATTAACTGAAATCCAAACCAGTGGGTTCCATCCTTTACTTTATGACTATTCAAATCAAAATCATTTTCCTATTGCTTACAGCCGTACTCCTTCCCGGGCTAAACTTTGGTCAAACTGCCAAAGAAATAATTGAAAAAATGGATAAAAAGATGAGAGGAGAAACCATACAGGTAGAAATTGAAATGGATATTGTGCGGCCAAGGTTTTCAAGAACGGTGGGTATTAAGTCATGGGCCAAAGGAAAAGATTATTCGATGATTTTGATCACTTCCCCGGCAAGAGACAAAGGAACTTCCTACCTCAAAAGGCAAAAAGAAATATGGAACTGGGTCCCTACGATAGAAAGAACCATCAAACTTCCCCCTTCTATGATGTCACAATCCTGGATGGGCTCGGATTTTACAAATGATGACCTTGTGAAGGAAAGTTCTGTGGTTGAAGATTATGACCACAGTATCCTGAAATCAGAAAAATACCAGAACAGTGACTGTCATGTCATTCAGATGATCCCAAAGCCTGATGCAGCAGTAGTTTTCGGAAAAGTACTTGTTTGGGTTGATAAAGAGTTGTTTGTAGAACTTAAAGTAGAAAACTATGATGAATATGATAATTTGGTCAGCACAATTTTCGCCTATGATATCCAAAAAATGGATGATCGTGAAATTCCTACCAGGATGGAAATGATCCCTGCCGATAAGCCCAACCAAAAAACTGTTTTACGCTATAAAAACATGATTTTCGATAAACCTATTGACGATAGTTTCTTTTCTGTACAGCGAATGAAAGACCTGAGATAATGAAGCTTTCTCTTATCAGCAAGATGGCATGCCGCAATTTGTGGCGAAACAAACGGCGCACCCTGATCACCTCCGGATCGGTGATGTTTGCCTTGGTTTTGGCCCTTTTTACTGATTCCATGACCAAAGGGAGCCATGAACAAATGATTGGAAATACCCTGAAATTTGGAACAGGATACCTACAAATTCAGGACACTGCTTATTTCGAATCACCCTCCCTTGATTTAGGTTTTGAACTGCCGGAAGAACTGATGTCACAATTTTCCACATCATTTGGAAATGAGGCCTATCTAATACCAAGAATTGAGTCCTTCATCTTGGCAGCAGGAGAAATTAATACAAGAAGTGCCTTTGTGATCGGAATAATCCCGGAATTGGAAAACCGTATGAATGGCTTTCTGAAATTCCTTCAAAAAGGCAGATTATTTGAAAAAGGAAAGCAGGAATTGTTGATAGGCCAAGGCCTCGCCCAAAGACTCTCTCTGAATGTTGGAGACACTTTAGTATTGGTGGGACAGGGTTTTCAGGGAATACAGGCAGCAGGAAAATATACGATTTCAGGATTGGTAGATCATCCCATGGAAGGGATGAACAATCAGATCATATACATGGACCTGGATGAGGCCGCATGGCTTTTCTCCATGGACAATAGGGTAAGCCACTATCTGATCATGAGTCAGGATGATGTTAAGTCCTTAGAGATCCAAAGAACCCTGATGCAATCCCTGGAAAAAGAAGGCTTGACAATATTACATTGGAAGGAACTTCAACCAGATCTTGTCAAAGCACTTGTATTTGACTTAGCATCGGGCCGGGTGATGCAGTTAATTTTATATCTGGTAATTTCCTTTGGGATTTTCGGAACTGTACTGACCATGACATTAGAAAGACAAAAAGAGTTTGCCATTCTGGTCAGTTTAGGGATGAAACGCCATCTTTTGGCCATGCAATGCTTCTTGGAAACCATTATGATCAGCTTAATAGGGGTCATATTTGGTCTGATTTTAGGTTTACCTGTGCTGATCTATTTTTTTCACAACCCTATTCCATTGACAGGTGATTTATCCGATTTGGTAAAGGAATATGGCATGGAACCCTATTTGCCGTTTTCACTTTCCCATGAAGTGTTTGTTTTTCAGGGTCTAGTCATGCTCATCATTTCTTTGATTATCACAACCTACCCTGTTTGGCGCAGCATGACTTTCCCAATCCTTGAAAACCTAAGAAGATGAAAATGATCCTGACATTGGCCTGGAGGAATATATGGAGAAACAAAGGCAGAAGCCTTGCACTGATGCTGTCTGTTTTGTTTGGAATGGCTTGTGGACTGATGCTTCTCGGACTATATGCAGGTTTTATCAACCAAAGATTCGAAAGCCTGATTTTAAACCAGGTTTCACATGTTCAGATCCATGCAGAAAATTACATCCGTGAACAGGAAAGTTCCATTACTATCGCAAATGAAAATTCATTGCTTCAATTTCTTGACACACTTCCCCAAAAGAAAGGCTATGCGTCCAGAACTTTGTCTTTTGGTATGCTTGCCTCCGGGCATAATTCGATTGGTGTCAAAATCATGGGAGTCAACTCTGATGAAGAAGTCAATATTACCCGATTTCATGATAACTTGGTAGAAGGCAAATTCCTGTCGGATGATATGAAATACCCTATCTATATTTCAAGCAAAGCGGCTAAAAAACTTAAGGTAAAATTAGGTGGTAGAGTGGTGCTTACATTTCAAAGAATTGACAATGAAATTACTGCTGCCGCTTTTAGGGTAGATGGCATCTTTAAAAGCTCAAATGCAGAATTCGATAATACACATGTCATGGTCAAAAGAGAAGACCTTCAGGAATTATTAGCGGGCGAACCAATCATACATGAGGTTGCCATCTTGCTTAACAACCAAGATTTCGCCAATCAGAGTGCTGCTTATATTAGCCAAAATTTCCCGGATTTAGACACTAGAAGTTGGGAAGACATATCGCCGGAACTAAGGATTTTGGTCGAACAGGGAAGTTACATTCTTTACATCTTTATCATCATCATCTTATTGGGATTGGCATTTGGCATCTTAAACACCATGTTAATGGCTGTTTTCGAACGCATGCAGGAATTGGGTATGCTAATGGCTATAGGTATGAACAAAACCAGAATTGCCTCCATGATCATACTGGAAACAGTCTACCTGACTTTGATTGGAGGGGTCTTGGGGATTGCATTGGGACTGTTAATCGTACAGTACTTTGAAAAAGAAGGATTGGATCTCTCAAATTTTGCAGATGCATTGGCCCAGTTTGGTTATGAAGCTGTTGTATTTCCTAATGTTACCCAACAAGATATCATTGTGGTGCTGATCCTTGTAATCATCACTTCGGTTTCTTCAGCAATCATCCCCACCTTGAGGGCAATTTACCTTAATCCAGCAGAGGCAATCAGAAAATAAACGATACTATCATGGCAATTATACGGACTGAAAATTTATTCAAAATCTATAATGAAGATACCATCCCTGTCTTTGCCCTGAAAGATCTTAGTATCTCTTTTGAACTTGGGGAATTCAGTGCAGTTGTAGGTCCATCGGGCTCCGGAAAGACCACCTTACTCAATATGATTGGTGGATTGGATATTCCTACCCGGGGCAAGGTATGGATAGATGGTACAGATATCGCTACCTTGAAGAAAAATGAGCTGATTGATTTCAGGATGATGAATATAGGTTTTGTATTCCAGTCATTCAACTTGATACCCGTGCTGACTGCCATTGAGAATGTAAGTTTTATCATGGAACTACAGGGAATGCCCCAAAATGAAATAAAACAAAGAGCCATTCAGGTATTGGAAGAAGTGGGTTTAGCAGATAAACTGCACAGCAGGCCTTCAGAACTTTCTGGCGGACAACAACAAAGGGTAGCTGTCGCAAGGGCATTGGCTTCCAGGCCAAAGTATGTTTTGGCAGATGAACCTACCGCTAACCTTGACGGCAAATCAGCCATGAATTTATTGGATATAATGGCCCGATTGAACCAAGAAGAGGGTATGACTTTTATATTCAGTACACATGACCAAAGGGTTATCGAAAGAGCCCGACGAGTGGTGACATTGGTAGATGGTGCTCTACATGAAGATTTAAAGAAAAATGGACTGTAAATATTTCCTTGCCGTCCTTTTCCTCCTGTTGGCAATTCCAAAGACTGTATATAGCCAGAACAGGTTATTTTTCACTTCCCATCAAGAAGACTTTGATTCAGAATGGGATTCTATATCATCGCTCCGCAAAAAAACAAATCATTCTTATAGTGACACCATTCCCCTAAGCCAAGTAGATGAACCTGAAAAGAATGGAAAACTTACTATCAATGGCTATCTCAAGTACCTCCCATCCTATCGAAAAAGTTCACTTTTTGAAAGGGCCCTTTTTGACCAATTGCTACATAACAGACTGAACTTCAAAAAAGATATTCATGATAATTTCACCTTTCAGGGCAGTTTGAGGACACGGTTTTTTTATGGTCGAACCATCGAAGAATTTCCCGTTTTCAAAGAATTTATCGATAATGACTTTGGAGCCTTGGATTTAAGCAAGGTAATCTGGAGCGGCCGCCAACACATTCTACATACCACTATAGATCGATTCAATTTCACTTATAAAACAGACAAATGGGAACTCCGGCTGGGAAGACAGAGAATAAATTGGGGCATCAACCTCGTTTCCAACCCCAATGACCTGTTCAACACTTATTCTTTTTTTGATTTTGATTATGAAGAAAGACCGGGAACAGATGCAATTAGATTCCAATATTTCACTGGAGATCTGAGTAGATTTGAAATAGCATATGCACCAGGTAAAAACAAGCATGAAAGTGTTGCTGCTGCTTATTACAGTTTTAATTCCAATGGCTATGACATTCAATTTATTTCGGGCGTATTTAAAAATCGCTGGACTGGTGGTATTGGATGGGCAGGAAGTATCAAAAACACAGGTTTTAAAGGTGAACTAAGCTATTTTAGAGATTTGCAGCCTATTGCAGGCAGGGAAGCTGGTAATATTGTTGCAGGTATATCTGCTGACCATATTCTTTCCAATGGTACTTTTTTGGTCATTGAGTACCTTTATAACCAACCTAGATCAGGAGTAAGCCAGGACGTCCTATTACTCACCCAACCACTTCAGGCCGACAATTTGTCATTTTCCGATCATTCCATTTTTTTCCAAGCCCAATATCCCATATCGCCAATTTTAAACGCTGGTGCCGCAACAATCTATTATCCAAGCGAGAAGGCTGTTTTCCTCAGTCCAAGCATTACAGGAAACATCGTCAAAAATTTAGATCTATTATTGATAGGACAATTTTTTACTGGTTCATCCAGTTCATTTTTCTCCCAAACCGGTAGCCTTATTGCAGCATCCTTGAAATGGAACTTTTAAATCAACCTTATGATCAGCAAAAATCAATCTTCCTCCTTCAACTCAAATTCCTTTAAAATTTCTGCAAACTCCTCTCCTCCTTCTGCGTCTAAATGGTCCTGATCACGAAACAATTCATCTTTACCTAAATACAAAGAGTCAAAATCCAGCACCTTCAATCCATGCGCCAGGAATAGACTATCTGCATTGTAACTCAGATCACGTTTTGCTTCTAAATATTCTTCCGTCAAAGGAAACCGAATACCGATCACTTCAATGTTATGTTCTTCACATTTTTCGATGATCCGCATTAAGGATGCCAGAAGTTTTTCTGAAGGATTTTGACCTTCAAAATACTGTTGTATCCTTTCTTCACTTTTTCTTCTTTGGGTCAAATCATCTAGTTTCTCCCATGGAACCCTTTTTCCACCTCCCCATTTGCCTGGATTTAAAAGCTCATTGACCAGGAAATTCTTGATTACCAAAGCATACTTCGGGTTTAAAAATGGCAGGTAATACTCCAGGTATTTTGCTTTGAAGTAATTTGCCTGAGAAGTAAATTCCTCTTTGGATGCATAAAAAACCGACCTGTCAAGATTATTCAGATTTTCTCTAGAAGGAGACAAAGTATGGTCATCTACACTAAGCCATACAGACTTGATTGAAGATTGTTGGATCAGAAAATCAAGCTTCCTTTCCATATCCAAATAAGATTCACTGTGTTCTGAAAAATTGTAAACATCCACAATCTCCAGAATATCAGCTAAGGGAATGCCATGGGAATCCGCCAACAGATAGGTGTCATGGTCCAATTCGTATTGATCATACTTCTTGATGTAGAAGAACTTGATTATAATGAACAAAAACACGTTCAATATGAACAAGACCAGAAAAGCTACAGCTGAAAACTTCAAAAATTTCTCCATCGCTCAAATGTTTTAAAACTGAAAATAGATAAACTCAAGCTCTACATCTGTATTGCCAAAAATATAAATTAACAGGACCAATCCGGAATAAACAGTCCATTTCCCAAAAACCCCTAGTTTATAGCCAACATGACTAAGAGCAAATTCCCTTTCTCTGCCTCTCCATTCCATCCAGATAAAAAACACAATCAGCCCTAACATCACATATACATCCTGCATATGGTTAAGGTTTGGCAGTTCAATAATACTGGTAGAAAACATGCCTTTTAAGTAATTCCAGGCATGGTGTATATTTTCTGCCCGAAACAACACCCAGGCGATGGTAATCAGAACAAAAGTCGTCAAAATATGAAGCCCTTCTTTGAACCCAACAAGTTTTTTTCCCTTTGCAACTACATCCAAATGCTGTCTGTGACCACCTGACAACAATGACGGCAGGAAATAAAGAGCATTCAATAAACCCCAAGCCAAAAAAGTCCAATTGGCACCATGCCAAAATCCACTTACAAGGAAGATGATAAAGGTATTCCGGATTTTAAACCAATTATTGCCTTTGCTGCCTCCTAAGGGTATATAAAGGTAATCCCGAAACCAAGTGGACAAGGAAATATGCCAGCGTCGCCAAAATTCTGCCACATCCCTAGAAAAATAGGGAAAGGCAAAATTTTTCATCAGATCAAAGCCAAATAACCGCGCTGTACCAATAGCAATATCTGAATAGCCTGAAAAATCCCCATAAATCTGCAATGCAAAAAAGAATGCTCCCAACCAAAGTGCACTGCCATTATATGCCTGTTCATTGGCAAAAACTGCATTTACAATTACAGCTGCATTATCAGCAATGACCATCTTTTTGAATAATCCCCAAATAATCTGCTTAATGCCTAAGATCGCCAAACCAAAATCAAAACTCCTGGGATGATAAAACTGGGGTAATAAATGCGTGGCCCTTTCGATAGGACCTGCCACCAATTGGGGGAAGAAACTGATAAAGGCTGAGAATGCTATAAAATCCTTAGTTGGCTGAAGTTTGTTACGGTACACATCAATGGTATAACTCATCGTCTGAAAAGTATAAAAACTGATTCCTACCGGCAGTATTATGGATAATGAATAAGACTCAAATTCGTATCCTAAAAAATTAAAAGCCTGTTGGAAATTGTCTACAAAGAAGTTGTAATACTTAAAAAAACCCAGGAAACCCAGATTGACCAGCACACTGAGTGTCATCAAACCTTTTCTGACTTTTTTATCCTGACTTTTGTCCAATTGCAGACCTACCCAAAAATCCACAAGGGTACTGAACAAGATCAAACTCAAAAATCTCCAGTCCCACCATCCATAAAACACGTAACTCGCCAATACCAATAAGACATTCTGCCTTTTGAAACTACCCCTAAAGATCATCCAATAAAGAATGAATACTGTTGGCAGGAAAATGGCAAAATCAAGCGAGTTAAATAACATAAAGAGGCAATACTTTAAAATCAGGCAATCAAAGCAAAATTAATAAAGTCTTGCCATTTCCAAATCTTTTCAACCAACTAGCTGTTTTAATTAACCTTAAACCCTTTGCTTGACTCGAAATACCTTAAACACTTCCAAGCTATGAGTCCCCTTTGTTTTGTTTAAACCTATTCATCAATAGATTAATTGCATCTGCATTCAAAGGTTTGGTCAAGTAATCAACTACCAAAGGATATTTTCTAGCCAATTGTTTGTCTGACTCGTCTACAGAAGATGTCAGCATGATCACTTCAATATAGGAAAGAAGTTCCATTTTTGACAATTCATCCAAAAATTCCCATCCGTTCATCTCTGGCATATTGATATCCAATAAAATAGTAAAGCCCTGATCTGGTAAATTTTTTTCCTTTAGATATGAAAGTGCGGAAAGAGCAGACATGAAAACATGAGGATTTTCATGAAGCCCGTTTTTGGTGATCATTTTTTTGTGAACCATTTGAACTACCATGTCATCATCAATCAACAGCAAGTCAATCTGAGATGGTTTTTTCTTTCCTTATCTTTATATTCGGAAGCCTTGATTTCATCCAGATTAAGCTGACTTGTTTTAGCTGATATCTGTTTGATAATTTCATCGATTTCACATGCAGAGCTGAGGATTTCATTTCTGATAAACTTCTTTTCTTTACGGTCAAGGTCTTCTTCTTCTAGCAAATCAAACAGCCCCATCATCCTTGCCAATGGTGCCCTGACTATATGTGACTGTTCCCATGCAATTTCCTGCAATAAACTGTTTTGGTTTTCTACAGTTTGCAAATACTCATTTCTCTCAGTAATATCATGGACAATAGAATGAATGAGTTCTTTCTCCCCGATTTTCAGTACACTGGCAAAAACCTCCACATCCCTGATTGACCCATCTGACCGTTTATTCTTAAACTCATACCTTTGCCTATTGGTCTGCCTGACCTTTTGTATTTTTTTATCCAGATCTGTCTTGGACACATTGATGTCTTCCAATTTCAAGGTTAAAAACACTTCTTTTGAATAGCCATAATATGAAGCGGCCGCTTCATTTACGTCAACAAAACGCCTTGAATTGGGATCAAACAAATACATAGGAGAAGCATTTTTTTCAAATATGGTCTTGAATCTTTCCTCACTATCCTTCAATACCAATTCGGCCATTTTCCTATTTGTCACTTCAGTACTGATACCTGCCACTCCAATTGTATTTCCTACTTTGTCTTTAAAAGGAAATTTAATGGTTTCATAATATTTCTTTTTACCATGGATCAACAACTCCTCTTCCTTGTAAAGAACCCGCTTCTTCTTAAAAACAAATTCATCATTTTCTTCAATTGCCATGATGTTTTGTTCATTTTTGGTTGAAAAAATCTCCCTATCCTTCTTACCAATAGCCTTATCCCTTTTTACACCTGATGTCTTTTCCCACTTTTTATTGACCAGTAAATACTGGCCTTTGAGGTTTTTAACATAAAACAGTGATTCATTATTTTCAATAATATCAGCCAGAAACTGTTGTTTTTCCATCAATTCGCTGGAGAGTTTAAACCTTTTTTTAACACTTGCCAACATGTCTGCAAAAACCTTCAAAAGATCCTCTTCCAATGATGAATAATGGTGTTTATCCTTCACAAAATCCAATCCCACAAATCCTATACAATTCAAATCATCCATCAGAGGGATTGTGATCAGACTTTTTATACCCTGGGGTTCCAGAATACTTTTCAAATGACTATTTTCATCAAGGCCGGCCACATCATAGACGATCAATGTCTCCCCTTTTTTATGTGTATTTACCCAATCCGGAATTTCTTCAAGGGGTACGTTTTGCAAAATTTCGACCTGAGGTTCATTACCCTCAGCACACCATTCATGGGTATTGGAGCAGGTCATCCGCTCAAAATCATAACTAAAAATGTAAAATCTATCAGCCTGGATAAATTCCCCTAATTCTGCCAATGAGTTCTGAATGGCTTCATCAAATAAATCTGGTTCTACAGAAATATAAGTTGAAGAAATCTTCATCAGAAGATCCTGAAGTTTACCGTGCAAAATAATCTGATCCTCATTTTTTTTCCTTTCGGAAACATCTACAAAAAAACCAATCAGGTATTGAAGTTCTCCCTGCTCAAAAACCCCTTCTCCAAACTCCTCAATCCAAACCCAATGTCCATTTTTATGGCGCATCCTGTAATTCAGGTGATATGGTTTCTTATTATGAACTGCATCACTCAAAACCTTTCTGGCTACTACATGATCTCCCGGATGATACAGACTTTCAAAATCTGGGTTATCTACCAGAATTTCTTCTGTTGTATATCCCAGTATATCATAAACTTTCTCGCTGATATAATCTGCGGAATAACTTCCTTTAAACTTCCCTAAATATGCAGCTCCAGGCAAATTCTCGACTAATTTTCTGAATTTTATATCATTAGCTTTTCTGGCTTCCTGATCCCTCCTTTTTTCAGTAATATCAGTAATAGTGGTCAAAACCCTATCCGGCTTTTTGGAATTATTTGAAAACTCCGGTATTGAATTGACCAATATCCATATAAAATCCTTTAAATCCGGTCGATAAACCCCCATTTCAACATTTACCTGCGGATTGCCGGAACTAAAAACCACATGCGCAGGAAATTCCTGATTGGGTAATTTTGAACCATCTGCATAGACCAAATACCATGAGTTTGGTATGGGTTCTTCACCATTTAATTGCTCTAGTGTAAGTCCTAAGATCCTTGACGCCTGAGTATTGGCTTTAATGATTCTTCCTGTCCAATCCTGATAAATCACACCCTGCGACATGGATTCAAAAAGATTGGCGAATTCAGCCTCACTTTGAACAATCTTAATTTCCTGATCATGTTTGATGATGGCGTTTCCAATAACATTGGAAAGAACTTTGAGCAAGGAAATTTCCCTTTCTGAAAAAATTTTCCTTTTCGAAACCGAATCAAAACCGATTAATCCAATTTTGGAGCCTCCTCCAAATAATGGAAGCATCAAAAATGATTTGATATCTTGGTTATAGAAATGTAAGAAAAGGGGCTTATTATACTGGAAAACAGAAATATCTGGAATATTGGCATTACCTTCTTTTTGTATTAAAGTTCTTATAGGCTGATATAGGTCAAATGGGACATGTTGGAGATTATCAATCTGTGGACTTATATTTTCCTGACACCATTCATATGTATTGGTATACAAATGAAGTTCTTCATTTCTGATAAAAATATAAACCCTTTCCACATCTATAGCTTCCCCTACTGTCTTCAGTATTTTACTGATGGTAGAATCAAAGTCTTTTGGCTGGATATGAAAAAATTCTGTTGTAAGTGTTAAAATCAAATCCTGAAAACTCAATAATTCCTCTAAAGAATCTACATCATTGTTTTTTTCATCAAAGTTGAAGTCGTCGGTTTTCATATAATCAAATTAGACAAAAGATTGGCAAAAATCAATAAAGACTAAAGACTTTTGACTTTTTTCGTCCCACCTAATACACCTCAAATGTACTAAGCTGTCTCTTATAAAGGACAACCCCATCTTATTTTATTAAGGTAATTGCATTTATTTGTTTATGAACATCAGTATAAAAACTTAAGATAAATCAATCTGCGATTCAGACGGATGGTTAATCGAATCATACATTTTGTTGTTTTTAATGATACTACATTCTTTAGTCTATTATGATAACTTTAAGATTACTAAAGCTTAACAAACAATCAAACAAATGACCTAAAAAATACTCTTCATAACACATTTGGTTCAATTATCGCCGCAAAAACAGAAACTGTATATCAGAAGGTTTTTCTAAATGAAAAAGATCAGGAACATCCGTTAAATAACCTGTCCCTGATCTTCATTGATTGATAAAAATGACTTTAACTAAATCCAAATTGGATTTATGTTGGACTTAATGAAAATCCTCTTTCAAAGTTGCCAAATAAGCAACCAAATCCCTAATTTCCCTCCTGCTTAATACAGCTTTCATGTCTGGCATACTGGAAGGGGCATTTTTTCTTTCCTTCACATTTGATTTTCTAATTAAGGTGTCCGCTTTGTTGCCTTGCTTCATCAACAAGGTCTGGGCTGTCTCTTCACCGAGAATTCCTGTAACTCTCTGGCCATTATCAAGATCTAATGTGACAATTCCGTATCCTGGAGCAATCCGTTTACTTGGATCTATTAGTGATTCCAACAATTCCTGCCTACTGAGTTTTCTTCCGATGCCATTCATGCCAGGACCTACATTTCCACCCATGTCATCATAAGCATGGCAGCGCATGCATTGACCTGTTTGGGATTGGAAGAAAATAGACCTTCCTTTGATCACATCCCCTCCGTTCAAACTACTTTGATAAGATGCCAAAATATCGCCCTTCCACATTTGCTCAGCTGCTTTTTGATACTGTTGCTGTAAGGTTTCACTACTGCTAGATTCGACTGCTTCAGACAGCTCCAATAAGATTTCCTGATCAATTCTTCCGTTGGACATTTGTGCTATCAAACCTTCAAATGTCGTTTGTGTAAACCCTACCGGTATCTTTCCCAAAGCCACCAAAGCAGCTTGTTTTTCTTCTGTAGTTCTTTTTTCAATAACATCTGTTAAAAGACTTACTTTCAAATCTTTATCAATATCCAGTTGATCCAATAATGTAAGACCTGCCACCCTCACGGTTTTATCCTTGTCTGCCATGGCTTTTTCAATCGCCTCTGCAGCATTTTGACCTTGCATTTTTGCCAAAGATTGTACCGCTGCAATCTTTACTGCTGAGGATGGATCGCTACCCACCATCGCAAGAAGCTGCACCGATCCTGATTCAACACCTAATTTACCTATAGCTTTAACAGTACTCAATCTCAGGTTTTCCTCCTTTGAAGACAGTAATTGGATTAAAGAAGAAGAGGCAGCAGTTCTAACCAAAGCAGCATCTCTCTTGACATCTCCTCTATATCTTCCATCTACCCTATCCAAGACAGAAGGCTTGGTCCAGGTCCCAAAAGCATCTATAGCTTCCTGTCTCAAAACCAATGGGGCTTTGGGATCAAGCATATAAGACAATAAGTTTTGCATGGCTTTTTCAGTACCCACTCTTAGGTTTGCATTAATGGCTCTCCTGATCAAAGGCTCATTCGTAAATTTCGTGGTAGCCAAAAGATTACCCAATTCAGGGAGTGCTCCTTCAATTGAAAAATCATCATTAATGGCCCTCGCTGCTTCAGTGACGATATATTCGTTATGATCAATTAAAAACTCTTTGATGCCCTCATGCTCTAATCTTCTCAAAGCCAATACCGCTCCCAAACGAACTGCATCACTGTAATGATTGGACAAAGCTACCAAACCCTCAGGTTCATTTAACCTCGACAGGGCTAAAGATGCCGCATGTCTGATATAGGCATCCTCATCGTCATTATTCTCCAAAAGATCTATGAGTGAATTGAAGCCGGGTTTGTATTCCATTCTGCCAATGGCTTCTGCGCCAAAAAACCTGGCTCTTGGATAATCATCCACCAAAAGGGCAAGCATAAACTCTCCCGCCTCTTTATATTTGATGTCCCCAAGCCATTTGGCAGCCTGGGCGCGGATTTCAGGATCAGTATCTTTAAGTAAAGGCACCAAGGTCTTGGCAAATTTCATGTCCTTAGTCCGGGCAATTTGGCTCATCCCTACTATGGCATTGACCCTTGCCAATTGATTTTCCTTTTGATTCATCACCTTTTCGAAGACAGCAGCACCTTTCTCACCTCTTTTGGCAAGTTCAAACTGGGCTTTCCTCCTGATCCTTTGGTCTTCGTAGAATAAATGTTCCTCCAATTCAGCTTCGGACATTTTTTTATAATCCAATTTGATCAGCCGTTCTGTTTCTTTTCTTGCTTCCCAGTTTTTCCCTTCTTCATCTTCAATCTTCCAAACCCTTCCATAATTCTTATTCCCCCAACCACTGATCCAATCCGCTGCATACAATGCGCCATCTGGACCAAAAGCTATGCCTGTCGGCAGCATTCCACTCTGGATCATTTCGGTCTCCTTCAGCTCAAATGTTGCCCCTTGCTGCTGCAGTTTAAAGGCATGTATTCCGGAACGGGCTGCATTGCCCACAAATTCCACCACAAAAAATGAATTTTTCCACCTCGGGCCTAAAGCTGTACCTGGATTATACAACATCCCTGTAGGACCGTTGACATAGTTGATGATACAAGGAGTGATATAAGCAGCCTGACCTTCATGACGGGGCTTGTACATATTTTCATCCATCCAAACTTTGTATGTATTGTTGTCCGGATCCCTGTATTTGCCAAACTGCCAGTTGATCCGCCAACCAGTATCAGAACCGTTGACCAAGTAAACCAAGCGCTCACTCTCCCCTCTGTGGTCACCATCATTGTCCACAGATATTAGGTTATTGTAATCATCAAATACAAACTCGTGGGTATTTCTGACGCCCATGGCAAAAACTTCGAAATCTGAACCATCCGGGTTGGCCCGTACGACCACTCCTCTATTGGGATATTTCCACTCTTTTCCATCAGGACCTTTGCCATTGAAACCAATGTCACCAATTGCCCAGTAAATCCGTCCATCAGGTCCGACAGTAGCACCTGACATCCCATGCGCCCCGAAGCCAATATGGATGCCATATCCATGTGAAATAGCGGTTTTCTCATCAATAACACCATCTCCGTTTTTATCTTTCAAACGCCAGAAATCCGGGCCTACACCGACAAACAAATCGTCTTCATGCTTTAAAACCGCTGCAGCGATATCGGTCACTTCTTCATGGAAATCTTCAATCATCTTTTGGGACCAGTCTGCCAATCCATCTCCATTAGTGTCCTTGATTTGGTAGACACTTTCTTTGATTACCAACATGTCCCTCCAGTCATGGGAACCATCACCATTGAAATCTTTCAGCCAGGTGTTTTCCTGACTTCTTTCCGGTGAAAGCTCTTTCCTTAAAAATGCCCTTTTATCTTCTACAGATTGTAGTGAAATAGACTCTATTTCCCAGTTTTGATGGCCTCTTATATCAAACTCGACTTTACCAAGCCTGTCCGAACTGGTATAGTATAATGTCCCGTACTCATCCATATCGATGGATATGGGGTCAACAATCAGGGAATCTACCGCCCAAAGGGACATAGAGAGTCCATCTTTAAGCGTCGGATTCATTGTAGATTCAATTTCTGAAGCCATTTTCCTGACTTCCTCATGGTCCATTTGCTTTATTCTTAAATCAACGGGTTCCGAAGGAGATTTTTTACAGGACCAAAAAATGATGGTGCACAATCCTGCCATCAAACTGAATGGAAGAGATCTTACAATAGTTTTCATAGGTTTGTTCTGGTTTATTGTATTGAAAATGAAATATAGAGAAAAAACACAAAAATTTCTTTTCTCCACAATTTTGTAATCAACCAAACTTTTTTATTGGTAGAATGAGGTGATGAATAATACTTATTGGTAAGAATAATTATTATCCCTTGGTAATAGAAACTGAAGGCCAATTCAAAATCAAATCATCTCCTTCTCAACAAAGCCATAACTTCCTATTATTCCTTGCCCATCATAATTGATCCTCCTTATGCTCCAATAAACTTATTTCTTGGCCCTTTGTACTTAGTAAATGGTACTTGGTACCTGGTACAATTTTAATTTTTTCACATAGCCCTTCTATCAAACCATTGTTGGGGAAGTCTAGCTTTCTTCCTAATTTCCCATCAATAAAGAAACCATCACATGTCCTACCTAAATCACATCACCTCTCCGACCTTATTGCTTGATGAAAAAATCTGCCGTCAAAACCTTAAAAAAATGGCAGATAAGGCGCATAAAAATCGCATGAAACTGGTTCCACATTTCAAAACTGCGCAATCGCACACAGTGGGAGAATGGGCCAAAGAATATGGCATCAAAGAGATCACTGTTTCCTCCATCAAAATGGCTGAGTATTTCTGCGGCCATGGCTGGGAAAATATCCATATCGCTTTTCCATTCAATCCTTTGGAAACACAAAAGCTGAATAAATTGGCCAAAAACCAATCTCTCTCGGTCCAGTTGATCAATGAAGAAGTCACGGAAAAATTGACCGATGAACTGGAACATCCGGTTGGCTTTTTTATTGAAATTGATGCAGGATATGGCAGAACAGGAGTTGAGGTTACAGATTTTGGATTGATTGAAGCGATCTTGAGGAAAGCCAAAAAGGGTAAAAATCTATATTTCAAGGGTTTTTACCTCCATCCAGGCCATACCTATTACATAGAAAATAAGCAAAAAATATACGACGAGAGCATTGCTGCACTGAGTATGCTCAAGAATAAATACCTTACAGAATACCCAAATCTGGTGACTAGGATTGGGGATACACCGGGCTGTTCGGTTATTGATGATTTTGGTGATGTGGATGAAATGGGGCCTGGTAATTTTGTATTTTACGACATGATGCAGGTCAATTTGGGGAGCTGCAAAACGGAAGATGTCGCTGTGGCATTGGCAGTCCCGGTGGTGGATATCAAAAAAGACCGAAAAGAAATACTCGTTCATGGAGGAGGTGTTCACCTGGCAAAGGATGTGCTGACTGAACCGGACGGCACCAAGAACTTCGGGGAGGTGGTCTATCTCAAGGAAGCAGGTTGGGAAATTCCAATCCAACGTTCATTTCTGAAAAGCATCTCACAGGAACATGGCATCATCAAAGCCTCTGATGAATTACTCTCCAAAGTAAAAGTGGGTGATTTGTTGGGAATCCTCCCCATTCACAGTTGTATGACTGCTGATTGTATGGAGGAATACCTCAGCTTAGCCGGTAAAAAAATTGACCATGCAGAAGCAGGCTAATGACTTAAAAAAGTCCAGTCAACATAAATTGACTGGACTTTTTTCTAGTTGATGAAATAAACTATCCCCAGTTTGAAAATCAGTTCATTTCTCCCAATGGGCTGATACCTGATCTCAGGATTAAAACCCAATTCATCTCTGATTTTCAGCATGCCCCCCAAACCAAGGTTGATGGAATTAAACCGCTCTGTTTCCTTTGGATTGAATTCAAATTTCCTGGTATAATGCCCGTATCCGAATAAGGCATACCATTGTTTTTCCTTTTCGGTCAGATAATACCTCGCATTCAGGTCAAACCCTCGAGCGTTACCGGTCGCTGGCAAGAAAAAAGTAACAGAGGGTGCAATGGAGAAATAATTTAAAGGAAAATACTCTCCTGTAAAATTCATTCCGAAAAAACCTTTTCCAGTGGTCATTTCATAGGCATGTATACCTCTGAACTGACCCTTGTATTGGGCATGTGCCAGATGAGTTGCAAATACTAAAACAAATACAATGATTATTTTTTTCATTTTTACTTCTACCCTTCCTTAATTTTAAAAAGCAAAATCCCTGGTCAGAGGCCTTCTCTTGTCTCTAAAGTCAATTGTATACATCACATTCAACCTGATGATATGCCGGTTTCTATAAGTACCAGGTGTATTAGTAGGTCCATAAGTCCACATATGCCCACCAAAAAACATATAATTATTGTATGTATAACCTATGGCTGTATAGACCCTGTTTTCCTCAAAGATATTCCAAACCTGTTTGCCTGTTTCAAAGAAAAACTCATTTGATGGAGCTAGGAAAAAAGTTTTATTTTCCATCTTTGGCTTATTCAAGGGAACATAAGCGGTGATTTTATAGCGCCATCTATCCGTATAGTTGAATTCAGCTCCTAAATCATTATTTCTCTTAAACCTATGCTCAAATCGGAATTGATGTAAAACCTTCACCCTGCCTACCCCTTGCGTCAGGAGCCATTGATGCCAAAACCTTGGCTCAAGCACTGAATCTACATACTCTGGATTACCCCTGTCAGGAGAAAAATTCCAGACTAAGGTAGGACCAAAAGTAACTTCAAAATTATCTGTAAATAAATAAGTCATACCAAAGCGGTTATATAATTGGCTCATCCTCCCTATAAAATCTGACCTATTATCTACACTACTTCTTCTTCTGTAATGATTCTCCTGATACCACCACCATTTATCGGTAAATCTTAATTTTAGGTAAAGACCATTCCAGTTTTCAGTGGTTGCAGGTAAGCCAATCTTTTCCTGAGGCACAGCTATATTTTGCGAAATCCCCGGTATAGAAGCCGTTATCATTAATAAAAACACCCCAAAAATCCTGAGATTATTAAATATCTTAATCATTCCAATTCCAAATTAAAGTTCCAGCAAAGATTCGATTTTACTTACTGACTGTCTTCTATTAATCCTTCTCTCGATCCTCCTGGTATCAGCTTCCCTCAACTCACCCATTCTTTCAAACAATTTGTCCGCCTTATTCAACCAAATCTTGATTTCTGTATAATTTTGCTCGATTGCCAATTGCTCCAGATAATACTCCAAAAGCTTCTCAGCACTTTCATACAACCTGTTTTTAGCCCTTTGTTCATATCGGGTATAGGTGAAAGGATTGAAGACTTCCTCCATATACAATTCGTCCATCTGTTGGAATTTAGGATAAACACCCACCAAAAGTTCGAATTGATTTTCCATTTCATCCAGTAAGTCAATCATGATATCAGCAACTTCCTTCTTTCCGGCAAATTCTGTTTCTCTAGCATATCGTTCGTTGATCTGATTGAAATTATTACCCAAAATATTTTTCTGAACAGCATGCAACAATTCAATTGTTTTATTATCCAATTCTCCAGTATTGGAAAACATTTCATCCAAATCATCTTTTCTCTCCTGAATCTGATTTTGAAGAGATCTTAGGTCATCATCCCTTTCAATACTGGTCAAAGATTTGTCAACAAATAATTTGATCTCGTTTGTTTTAGACTGGATCTGATTGATATAACTTTCAAAAACACCATAAAAACCTCCTGACAAGTCCCCGATCCTGTATTCCAATTCGCGTATCCTTACACTATCTTCAAAGCTGTATTCTACCTTGTCTATTTCAGTCAAAAAAGGTAATCCTTCTTCTACAAGATTTTCCAAATCATAATATTGAATATCCTTTGACCTGAACAAATTCATGATTTCACTGAATTGATCCAATTTTCCGACTTGATATTGAAAATAAGCATAGGCAAAGGATAAGGAGTCTGATTTCTGCCTGTTTAGTCTCAATGAATTCCTTTCAGCATAATCCTTGACTGTAGCACGAATCCTGTCAAACCTAACAGGTAACTCTTCAACAATCCTTTGTTCTGCTCTGCTCAGTTCAAAAACAAACTTTTTGGTATGTATAGGGTAATCAATCAACTCTCCTTTTTCATTGACAAACTGCTCATCATATCTCAACACATTCGTCAAAAATTCAGTAATGAATTGATTGCCTGCCTCCTGTATTTTAAACTGCTCTGAACCTGATAAAAACCCATCGTTGAAAAGAATCCCGAAATTTTCCTCTGAAATTCTAAATCCTTTATTTTCCTGGGCATTTACTTGGTTGAGTTTCTTTATCGTTTGGTAAAAAACAACTTCTTCTAAAACTTTATCAGACTCCAGATCTCTTTTGACAATACCTAACAAAAATCCATTTTCATAATTCCTAACCTCGCTGATCAGACTACCATTCTCCTCATAGACAAATGTCCACTCTCCATTCATGTCTCCATTTCTGGTAAGTTCCCCTCTTATGAAATGAGTTTTGTCGCCTACAAATGATTTGTATTGAAACCTGCCTTGAATATCCCCATTCCTAAACCTGAAATCCTCAGCCTGTGATTTTCGACTTAATTTCCCCCCCTTGTATTCATTCTCCTCAAATGTCCAAATACCATCCGGAAGACCTTCTTTATAGTTTGCTTTTAGTTTGATCTGTTGGCTATTGATGTCATATAATAACCTGAAATCCTCTACATCGTTTAATAGCACAAAGTGACGCTCATCAATATACTCCCACAATCCTGATTTTTTGTCTTGCTCATATATGCCTTTTACCTCAGTATTTAAAAATCTGGTCTTATCTTCTCTGTCTTTCTCTTTTCTTAAAAATCTAAACTCACCTTGCTTGATCATACTTTTTTCTTCCCCTTCCACAAACTCAATTACGCCTTCCCCTTTTATACCATTGAAGCTATACTCCCCCTTATAAATCTGTTGAGCAGTTAATATCAAAGGAGAGACAGACACAAGGAGAAGTAGTAAGTACTTTTTTGAAGAACGAAGTATCATAAAATTATGAAATAGAAAAACTGAAATAGTTTAAATTTTACACGATTAAAGCCAATTAATAAAACCTTTGACAAAAACCACACCAAAATGTTTTTTGTGAAATTTTATTAAACTCAACCACAAATAACCAAAGTTAATGCGGAAAAAGCTAAATATTTAACAAATTTGACATAAAATAAGTCTAAAAATTAAGATAGTTTAAGAATAAAATATACTACATTAAATTTTAAATATGATTTTTCAATGAAATCAAAACCGTAACAAATCCGACTTTTCCTATCTGAGATTCAGTCGGAATTTCTCCATGCTGCTTATCCAACACGTAAATTTCAACCGTTTTTACATTTCTTTTTTCTGCTAATTCAATAATCTCTTTCTCAACTTCTTTTAAGATCTTTTCAGCTCTGTCAAAAAAATCTCCACCACTTTTCTTTATATAAAGCAATTCCGATTGATTAATTGGAGTTCCTTTTTTATATACCAATTGCACTTGATCACAAGAATCCATTTTTCCTAGATGAATAATGAAAATAAATGCTGAAAGGATGTTCATGGTTCGCTTAAAGGTGATAAAAGTCAATTTTATAAAACAATGTACAGTTTAAAAAAATAATAAAAAAGCATGATCTGATCTGACCATGCTTTTTAGCTTTATTCGTAACCAAGAATCTTCATCATACTTTCAGATGTCTGCTCAGGTGCAAACAACCAATGTTTGATGCTGCCATCCGGATTCCTATCTATGATCACATGTTTGGGTGCCGGAATCAGACAGTGCTGAATACCACCATACCCCCCTAAGGACTCCTGATAGGCTCCTGTATGGAAAAAACCTATATACTGCTTGTTCCCCTCCTCTACTTTAGGAAGGTAAATATTAAATTGATGTGCCTCGGAGTTATAGTAATCCATACTATCACAGGTCAGACCACCTAAGTTGATGTTATGGTATTCCTCATCCCAATTGTTGACAGCCAACATGATATATTTTTGGTTCAGGCCCCAGCTATCCGGTAACTGAGTAATAAAAGAACCATCGATCATATACCATAATTCCTTGTCATTCTGCAGCTTTTCGTCCAATATGGAATACAATACTGCCCCACTCTCCCCTACTGTATAGGAGCCAAATTCTGTGAAGATATTGGGCTCATCAGTATGGTTTTTGGCACACATCCATTTGATGTTTTTGACGATCTGTTCTGCCATATATTGGTAATCATAATCAAAAAATACATTATACTTGATCGGCCATCCACCACCAATATCCATAGTATCCAAAGAAGGTGCAATTTTTTTCAAATCCACGTATTTTTGAATGAATCTGGTCAGCTCTGACCAATAATATGCTGTATCCTTAATGCCTGAATTCAAAAAGAAATGCAGCATCTTTAAAGACACATTGGGGTTATTTTTGATTTTTTCTTCATACAAACTGATGATATCGCTGTACCTTACACCTAATCTTGAAGTGTAAAAACCAAACTTGGGCTCTTCATCAGCTGCAATCCTAATCCCCACCTGAAAAGGCACTTTCACATGTTCCAGGTAATAATCTATCTCTCCAAGGTTATCTAAGACTGGAATACAATTGACAAAACCGTCATTTAACAATTCTGTGATGTATTGTTTGTACAATTCCCTCTTGAACCCATTACAAACAATGTAAGTGTCCTTCGTTATCTTACCCTTGGCATAGAGGTTTTTGACCAAATTGATATCAAAGGTTGAGGATGTTTCAATATGGATATCATTTTTCAAAGCTTCATCCAGCACAAAACTGAAATGTGAAGATTTAGTACAATAACAATACGTATATTTCCCCTTGTAATTATGTTTTTCAATGGCATTGCCAAAATAGGTTTTGGCATTTTGAATGTTCTCTGAAATTTTAGGTAAATATGTCAGCTTTAACGGTGTACCATAAGTTTTGATGATATCCATGAGGTTCACACCATTGAAGTGCAACTCATTATTATCAACATGAAACTCTTTGGTTGGAAAATCAAATGTCTGCTGAATAAGATCTATATATTTATTCATTTTAAAGGATTGGGTTATGCTTAAAAACCAACTACAAAATTTGCTTTTATAATTGGTAAATCAAACGAATTGAGGGGAAAATCCAACAGTTCATCATAAGCAAGTTCTCTAATCAGGTCGAAAAAACAATCAATACATCACCAATTCTGCCATAATAAATTCCCCAGGAATATTGATTTTATCGTATTTTAACAGATATTGCATCTAAATTTTTGATAATCACCCATTAATGGACAAGCATCACCCTTGTCCTTCTTTAATATGTTGAATACTCAAGTATCCGTAAAGACACATCCAGGTCAGAGTTTTCCTATTGGCACATCTTTCTCTGAAGATGGGGTCAACTTCTGTATTTTCTCAAAAAATGCCACTGATGTTGACTTATTATTATTCAACGATGCCAATGACCTTCTGCCAAGTCAGGTCTTTAAATTGGATAAGGTCAAAAATAAAACCTATCACTATTGGCATATTTGCGTGGAAGACCTAAAACCTGGACAATTATACGGCTATAGAATCCATGGACCCTATCAGCCAGAAAAAGGACATCGGTTTGACCCTTCCAAGGTTATTTTAGACCCATATGCCAAGGCAGTAACCATACCTGAGGATTACAATCGCAAGGCTTTGAATGAATTTGGAAACGCATCTGCATCCTCATTGAAAAGTGTCTTGGTTGATACCAGTCAATATGATTGGGAGGATGATAAGCACCCCAGAAGACCTTTCTCCAGAACAGTAATCTACGAAATGCATGTTGGAGGATTTACCAAAAGGGATAATTCCGGGGTTGAAGAACATCTCAAAGGGACCTTTCTTGGTCTGATTGAAAAAATCCCTTATCTCAAAGATTTGGGCATTACCGCTGTTGAGCTACTTCCTGTATTCCAATTCGATACCCAAGATGCCCCTTCAGGATTAGAGAATTATTGGGGTTATTCTCCAATTTCTTTTTTTGCTCCGCACCAAGGCTATAGCAGTGATCCAAGCAACCCTTTGCAGGTGCTGAATGATTTCAGAGATATGGTCAAAGCTTTCCACAAAGCAGGCATTGAAGTAATCCTGGATGTGGTATTCAACCATAGTTCAGAAAACAAGGAGAACGGTCCTACCTATACTTTTAAAGGAATCGACAACAGCATATATTATTTACTGGAGGAAGAGGATAAATCTAAATACAAGGACTATTCTGGCACCGGAAACTCCCTCAATGCAAACCAATCTATTGTCAGGAGAATGATCTTATCCAGCCTACATTTTTGGGTCAGGGATATGCATGTGGATGGATTCCGATTTGATTTGGCTTCTATCCTTTCAAGGGACGAAAAAGGTAATCCTATTGAAAATCCTCCAATTTTATGGGATATTGAATCAGATCCGATTTTGGCAGGTACCAAACTGATTGCTGAGGCTTGGGATGCCGCAGGTCTTTATCAGGTTGGGAATTTCACAGGAGATAGCTGGAAAGAATGGAACGGTAAGTTCCGTGATGACACCAGAAGTTTTCTCCGAGGGGATAAGGGGAAAATAGGTGATTTTGTCACAAGACTGATCGGAAGTCCGGACATGTATGCATCCAAAAAAAGGGGGCCTGAACAAAGTATTAATTTCATTTCCTGCCATGATGGCTTTACCCTTCATGACCTGGTTTCGTACAATGAAAAACACAACCTTGCCAATAATGCGCAAAATAGAGACGGAAATAATGACAATCTCAGCTGGAACTGTGGTGTGGAAGGGCCAACTAATGACCCAGATATTTTGGCATTGAGAAGAAGGCAAGTCAAAAACTTTTTAACAATCAACCTCCTTTCATTGGGCGTACCAATGATTTGGATGGGTGATGAAGTTTGTCACACACAGTATGGAAACAACAACGCCTACTGCCAAAACAATGAACTGACCTGGTTTGATTGGGACCTGATTCACAAAAATAAAGACATCTACCGTTTTGTTAAATTACTGATCCATAAACGGTTCAGAATGGAATCTTCTCAGGAAGACTTCAATTTAATCCTTAGCGATTTTCTTCAACAATCCAGAATCATCTGGCATGGGGTAAAAATAAACCTCCCGGATTGGTCAGAAACATCTCATTCGATCGCATTTACCATTGTGGCTATGCATGGAAAAAAAGCCATGCATTATATTATCAATGCCTATCACCATGACCTGGATTTTGAACTTCCCATAATCATGGATGATAAGCTGGTCACTTGGAGAAGATGGCTAGATACCAGTCTTGATTCTCCAAATGATATTTTGTATCATGATGCAATAGAGGTACAAGGCACAACTTACAGAACAAAATGCCATTCCATTGTCATTCTAAAGGCTGACTTGGGTTAATGATCAGAAGGTGGCCTTTGACAATTGTCCCAAAGCTTCTTCCAACACTTCATCATCTTTGGCAAAGCAAAACCGTAGTAATTTGTGGTCCTTTTGATCATGATAAAATGCAGATATAGGGATACTTGCTACTCCGATTTCTTTGGTCAACCTCACCGCCAGGTCAAAATCCTTTTCTGAAGACAGGTGTCCATATTCCACCACCTGGAAAAAACTGCCCTGTGTCGGTGAAAACCTAAAAGGTGTTTGTTTCAATCCTTCACAAAAAAGATCTCTTTTCTTTTGATAAAATTCATTTAAAAACAAATACCGGCTGGGCTCTTTCATAAAGTCAGCTAGTGCATACTGCATAGGTGTGGACGTACTGAAAGTCAAAAATTGATGAATTTTCCTGAATTCCGTGCTCAATTTTTTAGGTGCTAGACAATATCCAATTTTCCAGCCGGTGATGTGAAATGTCTTCCCAAATGATCCACAGGTAAAAGTCTTTTCTTTTAAAACCGGATGGGTAAATAATGGAAGATGATTCCTATTATCAAAAGTGATATGCTCATATACCTCATCACTGATCAGGTAAATGTCTTCATCCTCAATCAATTCAGCTAGAATATCCAGATCATTCTGGGTCCAGACGTAGCCACAGGGATTGTGGGGAGTATTGATCATGATCAACCGCGTTTTATCCGTAATGGCGTCTTTCACTTTTTGCCAATCGACGGAAAAATCAGGCAAGTTCAAAGACACATACACCGGAACGCCTCCATTGAGCTCAATGGCCGGAGCATAACTATCATAGGCAGGCTCCAGCAAAATCACCTCATCCCCTCTTCTGACCACAGCAGTAACTGCTGCGAATATAGCCTCTGTAGCTCCCGAAACAATCGTTATTTCCGTTTCAGGATCAAAACTCACGTCATATAAATTTTCCGTTTTTTCAGCTAACCTGTTTTTTAAAATCGGAACACCGCTCATGGGGGCATATTGATTGTAGCCCTTACGCATATATTCCGAGACCAAGTCCTGTAAATAGGGATAACAATCGAATCCAGGAAAACCCTGAGAAAGATTGATGGCATGGTGATCGGTAGCCAATTTTGACATCACCGTGAAAATAGTAGTCCCAATATGGGGCAATTTAGACAATAAGGCCATAGAGATTTCCGCTTATTTTTAGCTTGATGGGTGAATATAAATAAACTTCCGATTATTATCGAAAAATAAACGGATAAGACGTTTTTAGAAAAAAACGCCTAGATAAATCAAATTAAAAATCAGTGTTTTTATTGATTATTTCAATTCATTTTTTCTGTCAAACAAATAAAGGATGAAGCCTACACCGATAATTCCAAGCCCTAAAAGACTTTCTTTTGGTCTATCATACAGCATAAATGCCATCACCCATAAACTGAAAATAATATACAGAATCTGTAGCCATGGCTTAAAGGGACTTCTGAATCCATCATTGCTTTTGACCAGTAAAGATGCTCCGATAGTCATCGTCCCCATCAATTGCAGAACAAAACCTGCATATAATAAGACTGTTTCGAAAGAACCGGAAAACATCAAAAGCAAACTTACGGCTGTATTGAACCAAATTGCCCTTACAGGTACTCCGTTTGCATTCGTTTTTGCCAAAGGCTGCCAAAACCTGAATTCTTTGGCCAGAGCATTGGTAATCCTTGGCCCCACCCAGGTATAACCACTGATAGTGGCTACTAACTGAATACCGATAAATAGACTCACCCAAAAAATACCCGATGTACCAAACAAATTTCCAAAAGCCAAAGTGGCAACCTGTACCTTTCCGGAAAGCTGCTCTATGCTGGCATGCTTAAGGAACACCAGCTGCAATAATATATATACCATCATGACCAGAAGCGTAGCCGAAATTAGTGCTTTAGGCAAACTCTTTACTGGTCTGTCTATTTCTTCCACAATATAAGCTGCGGAATTCCAACCCGTGTAGGCATAAAACACAAAAACCATAGATACCGCAAAACCTGGGCGGACTACTTCACTGGTCCAAGAGGAACTAAAATCAAATCCGGCTTCTGGTAAAACACCGGCATAGAAAAGGCCGAGTAGAATCAATGAGAAAACAAATAGAAGTTTAATAGCTGTCAGAATATTTTGTACCAAGCCTGATTGTGATACAGAAAAGGAATGGAATGCACTCATGGCCAAAATTGCAGCAATACCCAAATATGTACTGTAATCAACACCGATCAAAGGTTCCCAATACTGCACCATTGCCATGGAGGCAATAGCTATCGGTGCTGAAAACCCTACAGTCAAAGAAACCCAGGCATACAAATATCCAGCAGCAGGGTGAATAGTCCTGGAAAGAAAAATATAATCTCCTCCTGATTTTTTAAAATGAGTTCCCAACTCTGCGTATACAAATGCCCCAATCAGAGCCATCACCCCTCCTGCCAACCAAAGTATGATGATACTCCAAGTATTCTGACTATCTGCAACCTGAAAACCTAAACTGGTAAAAACTCCCGTACCGATCATATTGGCTACCACCAATGCTCCAGCGGTTTTCCAGCCTATTTTATCTTTAATTTTCAATCAAGTAAACGTTTAACGATGCGATTGCCCCTGAAATTTTCCCTTGACCTTCCTCAATTTATTCACACAAGATAATTAAAAAAAGAAAAATTTCTTGCCCGGGATATTATTGGTTTTTGAATAGTCAAATAAGGAAAATCATTGCCTCAATTAGTATTTCCATCTTGGTTTTCAGCTTTGTTTACTTATTTGCTAAATTCCATCCTTAAAATCATGAATCGACATGAGAAGTTTATATTATCGAAAATTTCAAACTGTTGCTTATTAGTTTCAAATGGACAGGCCCAATTCATCAGCTTGTTTCTTGGGCCCTAAATACCTACTTTTGCGGCACTTTAAGCCAAATTAGAGATAAACCCAAAAGCTAAATAATATGAGAAAAATCAAACTCGTGGAAGTACGTTCCGAAATTGCCGCAGGCACCAGAGGGGCAAGCTTAGGGATAGATGCTTTGAAAATCGCCAGCTTGGACAAAACTTCAGATTTTTTTACACGATTCGACCCGATCAACGTACCGGATGCTAACAATTTCCTTTGGAAAGGCAATAGATTTCCACATGCCAAATATATTGATGGTGTATATCAGGTTTTAAAAAATGTGTACAGCACCATAGAGTCATTGAGATTAGAGAAAAAATTCCCTATAGTATTGGCAGGGGACCATTCCACTGCAGCAGGTACTATTATGGGCATCAAAGCCGCACATCCTGAAAAAAGACTCGGAGTCATTTGGATTGATGCTCATGCTGATCTGCATACACCCTATACCACCCCTTCCGGGAATATGCACGGAATGCCGCTTGCCATGTGTATAAAGACAGATAACTTGGACTGTCAAGTGAATGAACCTACAACTGAGGCAGTGCAATACTGGGAAAAAATCAAAAAAATTGGAGGTGATTTTCCCAAAATCAATGCACAGGATATCGTTTTTATCTCTGTAAGAGACACAGAAGAACCTGAAGACTACTTGATCAAAAAATATAACATCAAAAATTTCACCACGGATGAAGTTAGAAGTTTAGGTGTAAAAAAGGTGTCTGAACAGGCTTTGGAAGTCCTCAAAGATTGCGATCAAATTTACATTTCCTTTGACGTGGACAGTCTGGACTCCTCAATTTCCGTAGGCACCGGTACACCTGTTCCACATGGCTTGACAGTAGAAGAGGCGCTCGCACTCAACACCGAATTGATCAAGGATAAAAGGGTATGCTGTTGGGAAATTGTAGAGGTAAATCCTACCTTAGACACCGAAAATATCATGGCAGAAAATGCCTTTGATATCTTGGAAGCTACCACAAAATCTTTGGTTGAAAATTTCTGAATGAAACCTTGTCTTCCAAATTTGAAAATCGATATTCAAACATATAAGTGATAATTGAAAATCACTTGCCATTTCTAAAAAAATGACACTAGAAAATCAAATATTAAACACCATTCAACAGGCATTCAAAGAACTTTTTAACCACAAAGTTGATTTGGAAGAAATTGGCCTACAGCCCACAAGAAAAGAATTTGAAGGCACATACACTTTTGTGGTATTCCCTTATCTAAAAGTCACTAAACTGAATCCAGAGGCTTCAGGTAATAAAATAGGCGAATTCCTTGTTCAAAACTGTGCCGCAGTAACTGATTTTAATGTAGTAAAGGGATTCTTGAACATTTCAGTAAGTGAATCCTCTTGGTTAAGTATTTTCAAAAATTTATATACCAATAACAACCTCGGTCAATTGCCTTCAAATGGTCAAAAAGTGATGGTTGAGTATTCCAGTCCGAATACCAACAAACCCCTGCACTTAGGTCATTTAAGGAATAATTTTCTAGGATTCTCAGTTTCCGAAATTTTAAAAGCCAATGGTTATGAGGTGATCAAAGCCAATTTGGTCAATGACCGCGGTATCCATATCTGTAAGTCCATGGTGGCCTATCAGCATTTTGGAAATGGAGAAACACCTGAATCATCAGGTCTGAAAGGTGATCACCTCGCCGGAAAGTATTATGTCATTTTCGATAAGGAATATAAACTTCAGATCAAAGATTTGCTTGGAAGAGGCCAAACAGAGGAGGACGCAAAGAAAAATGCCCCATTGATGTTAGAGGCACAGGAAATGCTCAGATTGTGGGAAGCAGGTGACAAAGAAGTGGTAGACCTGTGGAAAAAAATGAATGGATGGGTTTATGAGGGTTTTGATGCCACCTACAAAAAAATGGGGGTTAGCTTTGATAAATTCTATTATGAATCAGACACTTATCTGCTGGGTAAAAATATAGTAGAGGAAGGACTTGAAAAGGGAGTCTTCTTCAAAAAAGAAAACGGCTCAGTATGGGTTGATCTGACTGATGAAGGTTTGGATGAAAAACTTGTGCTAAGAGCTGACGGTACATCTGTTTATATCACCCAGGATATGGGTACCTGTGACCTCAAATACCACGATTTCCAGATTGACAAGTCCGTCTATGTGGTAGGCAATGAGCAGGATTATCACTTCGATGTCTTGTTTAAAATCATGAGGAAATTGGGCAGACCATATGGTGATGGCCTTTATCATCTTTCCTATGGGATGGTAGACCTACCAACCGGAAAAATGAAATCCAGAGAGGGTACTGTGGTAGATGCTGATGACCTCATACAGGAAATGATCGATACAGCAGAAAGCCATACCAAGGAATTGGGTAAGATTGACGGTTTTTCTATAGAAGAGGCTACAGCGCTTTATGAAATTTTGGGATTGGGTGCACTGAAATATTTCCTTCTCAAGGTAGATCCGAAAAAAAGAATACTCTTCAATCCACAGGAATCCATCGAGTTCCAAGGCAATACAGGGCCTTTTATCCAATATTCCCATGCCAGAATTGCTTCTATTTTGAGAAAAGCTGAACAGATCGGTGTCAACTACAATGCTGAAGCATTTGAAAATTTAGATCAATTGGAAAATACCGAAAGGGATTTGATCGTGATGCTGAATGATTTCGAAAAGAAAATCAAACAGGCAGGTGAAGAATACTCCCCTTCCATTATCGCACAGTACATGTTTGACCTGGCTAAGGAATATAACCGATTCTATGCAGAATTGTCCATCTTCAATGAAAGCAATGCCCAAATACAATCGTTTAGAATTGCACTTTCTAACTTAACTGCCAAAACAATCCGTAAAGGCATGGAGTTACTAGGAATAAAAGTCCCACACAGAATGTAATATGAAAAAGATCCTATTTGTATTTGCACTTATTGCTTTAGCTTGTACTTCAAGCATTCAAAAGCCATCAACTGAAAAACCAACAACATTGGACCAATTGCTTATGGAAAAGTCATTGTATGATTTCAAAATGAATGATATTAATGGAAAAATGGTTGATTTCTCCCAATTCAAAGGCAAAAAACTTCTTTTGGTCAATGTGGCATCTAAATGTGGTTATACCCCACAATATGCAGACCTTCAAAAGCTCCATGAAATGCATGGTGAAGATGTGGTCATCATCGGTTTTCCTGCCAATAATTTTGGAGGTCAGGAACCGGGAAGTAATGAAGAGATCAAACAGTTCTGCTCTGAAAACTATGGTGTCACTTTCAAAATGATGGATAAAATCTCTGTGAAAGGAGCAGATAAACACCCGCTTTACAGATGGCTTTCAGATAAGGATATGAATGGCTGGAACGACAAAGAACCTACTTGGAATTTCTGCAAATATTTGATCAATGAAAATGGTGAATTAGTTAAGTTCTTCCCTTCTTCTGTTAAACCAACTGACGATGAGATTATCAATTTGATCAAAGCTTAAGATTCACTTAAAAAATTTCAATGACCTGTTCTCCTTTGGGAGACAGGTTTTTTTATTAGTTTTGCCCAAAAACAATCAAGTGGACATTACACTTTCCAGTAAAAAACAGGCTTGGCTTCATGCCCTAAGGCTAAGAACATTACCCTTGGCACTTTCCAGCATTTTCATGGGTTCTTTTTTGGCAGCATTCACCGACGGCTTCCGATGGGAAATACTTGCATTGGCTTCCTTGACTACTATATTTTTGCAAGTTTTGTCCAACTTGGCCAATGATTATGGCGACAGCGTGCATGGCGCAGACAGTGAAGCAAGAAAAGGCCCGGTCAGAGCAGTACAATCAGGTTTGATCAGCTTAGTGGAAATGAAAAAAGCTATGATCATTCTCGCAGCACTTTCCTTAGTATCCGGCTTGTTTTTATTGTACATCGCAGTTCAGGACTGGAAATTATTTTTACTGTTCTTAGGGCTTGGTTTAGCGGCTATTTGGGCAGCCATCACCTATACTTCTGGAAAAAACCCGTATGGTTATTTGGGCTTAGGTGATATTTCTGTTTTTCTGTTTTTTGGACTATTGGGCGTAGCCGGAACTTACTTTCTACATAATTTATCGATTACAGCAGGGGTTTTTTGGCCAGCAATTTCTTTGGGATGCTTCAGCACAGCTGTGCTCAACATCAATAATATCAGAGATATTGAATCTGATTTTAAAGCAGGAAAAAGATCCATTCCGGTAAGAATAGGCAGAAAAAAAGCAGTTGCCTATAACTGGACATTGATCATTGTGGGAAATCTTTGCATGATTGCTTTTGCTTGGACCCATGGAGCTTGGGGATGTCTACTTTCCTTTCTAGTTCTTCCTTTGATGTTTAGCATCGGAAAAGCCGTACAGACCAAAAATCGGGCACATGAACTGGATCCATTTTTGAAGAAAATGGCCATCTCAACTTTACTTTGGGTTATTTTATTCGGTATAGGACTATTATTTTTTTAGATAAATCTTCATCTATTGATTAGGATTGATGGATTTTTTGTATTTTCCAACATCAATCAAAACCCGATAACATGAAAACAATTCTCGTACCTTACGATTTTTCAAAAGAAGCTGGTTATGCCCTTGAATTTGCCAAGGGTATGGCGAAGAAAACGAAAAACAAACTAAAACTTTTCCATGTCATTGAATTGCCTACTCCACAGAGTTTTAGCAGTTACGGTGAAGCAGGTGCTTTCAGCAATGAGGGTACCCAGATTTTTATGATTGAGCTTATAGAAAAGAGAAAGAAACAAATGGAAGAGTTTGAGGCCAGCATGAAAGATTCTGGTTTCTCTTTTGAAACAAAAATGGTATTCGGCAATCCCTTTGCCGGAATTTCAAAAGAAATTGTAGAAGCCCAGGCAGATATAGTAGTCATGGGCAGTAAAGGGTCATCAGGCTTGGAAGAAGTCCTGATCGGAAGTAATACAGAAAAAGTGGTGAGGCATTCCACTTGTCCAGTGATAACCATCAAAGGAAAGGTGGAACCTAATGCGATCAAAAAAATAGTTTTTGCCAGTGATTTTAACAATGTGCCTGGAGATGTAGTCAAAAGACTAAAAAAATTAGTGGAAACAATTGATGCAGAGCTGCATTTGGTCAAAATCAATACACCATCCATGTTTGAGAACACCAGAACTTCCATGGAGAAAATCAATGATTTTATCAGTGACTTTAACGTTGAAGCAACTTCAAGCTCAGTGTATAACAGTACCTCCGAAGAAGATGGTATTCTTGAATTTGCAGATGACATCAATGCAGACATGATTGCCATGGCAACACATGGCAGAACAGGGTTTCTACACCTCCTGAGCGGTAGTATAGCGGAAGACGTGGTCAATGCAGCCAAAAGACCCGTTTGGACAATGAAAGCAAAAAATTAAAATGGCGAAAAACAAACAAAACGATTGGAAGAAAAGAGATGGCGTAGTTTATTCCACCAATCAGGATTTTGAATTTGAGCTGGAAGGAGATGGAGAAATAGAGACAGTCCCTCCCCAACAACAAAATCTTAAAGTGATGCTGGACAAAAAATCCAGAGGTGGCAAACAAGTAACTTTAATCGATGGATTTATAGGATCAGATGATGACCTCAAAGATCTGGGCAAACTACTCAAAAACAAATGTGGTGTTGGAGGTAGTGCCAAAGACGGCCAAATTCTCATCCAAGGAGACCATAGGGATAAAGTGCTGCAAATCCTCATCCAAGAAGGTTACAAAGCCAAAAAATCCGGGGGTTGAAAATTCAACCCCTTTTTATGTACCCATCATTAACTTCTTTATGCTTTGGAATAGACTTTCTTATTTTGTCGAACTAATTCTATTTATTCCTTTTTCCCCCATACTCATACAACTAGGAAAAAACCTAAGAAAAAACATCACCAGGCTCACCCCATTTTCAGAGGCAATTGTTCATAAAAGCCATTCGGCAAAATCCAAGATCCTCATAATAGGTGAATCTACCGCTGCTGGCGTAGGTGCAAGTTCAGTTGAAAAAACCATTTCAAGCCAAGTATTTCATCAACTTAAAAAAGCTCATGATATTTATAACCTGGGCAAAAATGGCCTCAGGGCTTTCCAGCTCAAAAAACTGTATACCAAAGGAAACCCTGAAGATTTAACCAAAATCGACATTGTCATTATTCTGATTGGAGCAAATGATTGTTTTAATTTTACCTCTCCCGGTAAGTTTCAATCTGCACTTAGCGAATTTCTTGAAGAAATTACCTCAATTGGTTCGGTAAAAAAAATAATTATTCCTACAATTCCTCCGGTCAACCAATTCCCTGCTATCCCAAGTTTGATCCGGTTTTTTCTAGGTTGGCACAGGAGTATTTTAGCCAGAGAAATACTCCATCTCAAAACAAAATTTTCTCTAGTCGATTTTGAGAACAGTTCAGAAAAATTCCCGAAAAACTTTTTTGCACCCGACGGTATACATCCATCAGATCTTGGTTATGAATTATTGGCTAAACAGATTTCTGACAAAATCCAATAAGTTTTTTTACAAGCAGATATCAACTACCCTATTTTTGTGAAGTGTGAACTCCTAAAATGAAAGCAAAAACCGCCAAAATAATTTCCGTAATCGGTCATCCTTTACTGTTGGGTTCAGTCTATGTGATTGCAGTGAGCTTCCAAAGATTGACCTTGGAACAAGCCTATTTCGTTTCTTTGTCAATCATCTGCATAGTCACCTTACCGATTAGCATTCATAATTGGCATAAAACAAAAAAAGGTACTTACACCAACTTTGACGTCTCTGACCAAAAGCAAAGAAAAGGGTTTTATCCTGTCGTTATGCTTTTGATTTTAATTTTAATGAGCACATTTTATTTTATGAATCTGCCCCTCACAGTCCTATTGAACACCTTAGTTTTTTCTGGATTGATATTGATAATGGCCTTGGTCAATTTTAAAATCAAAGCATCCATGCATGCTGCAATCGCATTTTATGTCAGCATGGGATTATGGGACCTTTCCGTTTTTATAGGGATTCCTGCTATCGTTTTAGCATTAGCCACATCTTGGTCCAGGCTCGAGATGAAAAGGCATTCCCTCAATGAAATTGCTACTGGAAGCTTGCTTGGCCTCCTATTTGGACTCATTGGGATTGTTCTTTTGTAAAGGTTCCAATCCTTTTATTTCCCCCTGTAATTCACCTGCTTTCTAAGCTGGTCCATTTCTTTAGAAAAATCAAAGTCTCTACTGTATTTTTCCAGTCTTTTTTGCAGGTTGTCCAAAAATTTCATGTGGGCAGGACTATCCGGATTAAAAGGACGATGGGCAAGATCCTTTTTGATACTTTCAAACTCCTGGATCAAAGGATAAGTCTTTGGATCTATCCATGTTTGTTTAAACCTTTCCCAAATATAATCCTCAGCTTGCGGAGAAGGATGGATCAAATCCTCTTTATAAAATCTATAATCACGAAGCTCATCCATCATAATTTCATAGCTAGGGAAATATTCTACAAAATCATAGGTCTCAGTCAGGTCGTGGGCAGCCAATCTCAACACAGATTTGCTGAGTTGGTTCTCTGGAATCCCATCTTTAGTATGTCTTACCGGACTGACAGTCAATAAGACTTTCACTTTCGGGTTGATCTGCCTTAGAATATTGAAGAAGCTACTGAATGCCTTTTGGATTTCATCCGGATGCAGCAGTCTTTTTTCAAACAGCTCACCGGGTTGTTTGTGACAATTTGCCACTATCTGACCGGAATTGCCATATTCATAAACCCAAGCTGTACCAAAAGTAATCAGAAGATGTGTCGCTTTTTCGAGAACCTGTTTGCTCTGCTGTTGCTTTTTATGTATCAGTCTTTCTAAAGAATCCTGACTGTATGCTACCACATCAGAATGCATCCCAAAATGAAGGTATAGCCCATCTCTCACCAACATCATATCAGTATTGATAGGCATTTCTAAAATGGCATCTTCCATCACCTGTGCCATAGAAACAGGATTGAACAGCGTGCCGAAAGGATTGTTGAGTATGGGGAATTTTCTCTCATTGAGCTTCTCACCTATCGTGGTGGAAAAACATGTGCCAATAGAAAAAATGGAAGACCGGTGTGAGATTTTGGTCTCCCCTTGAGGGATATCAAATGAAAGTGTCCATTGCATGGCTTAAAAATAGAAATAAAGTGATGGAAGTAGGGAACAAAAACGGACAATTTTTTTTTAGTAGATTTGTCACGAAAATATCTAAACTTCAATGAAAAATTCAGAAATAAAATTTTCGGTCCAATTAGATGAGAAAAACCTTCCTAAAACGATCAAATGGGATGCTACCGATAAAGAAGAAGGTGGAATGGAATCCACGAAGAGTATAAGTTTGAATGTTTGGGATAATCTAAACCACAGCACTTTAAGGATTGATCTTTGGACTGATGACATGTCAGTAGTGGAAATGAAAAGATTTTATATCGACATCCTTGGCGGAATGGCGCAGACAATTCTGAACAGCACCGGTGATGAGTACATGGCTGAAGAAATTAAAGACCTTTGTGACCGTCTTGTCAAGCACGTAAACGAAGAAAATAAAAAAACCAGTAACAGCAAATAATCTCAAATTCCTCGATGATCTGAGCCGTTTTAAAATACAAATTGCCCATTGAAAAGCATTAGACCAAAAAAATTCGATTCATTTTTGGATACTTGGTTTAACAAGAAAATTCAATGGGCATTTTTATGCCAAAATATTTTTCATTGAAAATGAGCAGGTTTCAAAAATTTCTTCGAGAAGGAATCAATAATCCTCAAATATTTTTATTGCATTTTTATTGATAATTAGGATTTTAATCTAAATTTCACAATTATTAACAATAGAATAAATTGGATAAAACTAATTCTACAATTAACCCAATATACCTTATGCAAAAATTTACTAAAAGTGTTTGGCAGACATTAATACTATTGTTTGTCGTAGTAATCATAGGGGCTACTGAGGTTCATGCCCAGTCCACTACCATCAGCGGTAGGGTCACTGAGGACATCACCAAAGAAACCCTTGTGGGAGTAAACATTATAGTTAAAGGAAGAATCATAGGTACTGTTACTGACCTGGACGGCAGATTCAGGCTGACAGTAAACCAAGCCCCTCCTTTCACCTTGGTGTTTTCAATGGTTGGCTTCTCTTCCAAAGAAGTTGAAATCACGCAAAGCACTTCCAATCTGGAAGTAGTGATGTCTGAACAGACCATGTTGGGTCAGGAAGTAGTAGTTTCTGCATCAAGGGTAGAAGAAAGTATTTTACAATCTCCGGTTTCAATCGAAAAAATGGATATCCTTTCCATCAGAGAGACCGCTGCTGACAATTACTACAAAGGTATCGCCAACCTCAAAGGGGTTGACGTCACTTCCTCATCTATCAATTTCCAGATTATCAATGCCCGTGGCTTCAACTCCACTGGTAATACACGTTTTGTTCAATTAACAGATGGTATGGATACGCAGGCTCCCGCTTTGAACTTCCCTATCGGTAACTTGAACGGCCCATCGGAATTGGATGTAGAAAGCGTTGAATTTATCCCTGGAGCTGCTTCTGCACTTTACGGCCCAAATGCTTTCAACGGTATCTTGTTGGTAAATTCCAAGAACCCATTTGAATACCAAGGCTTGAGTGCATTCTACAAGCAAGGAGTCAACCATATCAATGGAAGAGAAGGAGAACCTAGCAGTCCCCGTCCGATGTACGAAGGCTCCATCCGATATGCAAAAGCATTCAATAACAAGTTTGCTTTCAAATTGAACTTCTCCTACATGCAGGCCACAGATTGGCATGGAACTGACCAAACTGACCTTAGCCGTAGGGCACAGGGAGACCTTCCTTTCAACCCGGGAGCCAACAGAGTTCACGTATTTGGTGATGAAGTGGCCAACAATATTGGATTATTACGAAATGTAGCAGCTGTTCAACAGCAAGCAAATGCTTTAGGACTTGGCGGTTATTTGAACAGTATCCCGGATCAAGTAGTCTCCCGAACAGGATATGACGAAAGATTCTTAGTGGATTATGGCGCAAAAAATATCAAGTTCAACGGTGCACTCCACTATAGGATTACAGACAAAGCTGAACTTTCCTATACCATGAACTATGGTGCCGGAACTTCAGTCTATACCGGTGCTCAAAGATATTCTCTTAGAAACTTTGAAATCAACCAGCATAAAGTGGAATTGAAAGGTTCAAACTTCTTCTTAAGGTCATATGTAACCACTGAGAATTCAGGTGAATCTTATATTGCTGACCTTACCGGTGTAAACATCAACAACCAATGGAAAGACAACTCTCTATGGTTTGCCCAATATACATTGGGTTATATGGGCGCCCTTGCTCAGCAGGGTGTAGCACCGGGATCATTTGGTAACACACAACAACAAGCAGCAGCGCATAATGCAGCAAGAGGTGTGGCAGACCAAGGAAGATGGATGCCAGGTTCTCCTGAATTTAACAACGCAGCAGCCAACATCAAGAACCAATTTATCCCTCAAGGTTCATTGTTCAACGATAAATCCAGAATGTTCATGGCAGAAGGCCAATATGACTTCAGCAATCAAATCGACTTTATGGACTTGCAGGTTGGTGCACAATATAGAGTATATGATCTAAGGTCAAATGGTACCATCTTCGCTGATGTGGAAGGCAATGATATCACTATTGCAGAATATGGTGCTTTTGCCCAAGCAGCGAAGCGAATATTCAATGACAAATTGAAATTGACCGGTTCCATCAGGTATGACAAAAATGAAAACTTTGATGGACAGTTCAGTCCAAGGATTTCAGGTGTATTTACCCAAAAGAATCATAACTTCAGGTTATCTTACCAAACTGGCTTTAGAATGCCTACCACGCAGGGACAGCATATAGACCTAAACGTGGTTTCTGCTAGATTGATAGGTGGCCTTCCATTCTACAGAGAAAAGTATGACATCTTCAACAATGCCTACTCCCTAGCATCTGTCAACAGATACATCGCTGCAGTAGGTGCCGGTGCAAGCCCTGTAGCCCCTGCTGCAACAGCACTATTAGAGCCAGTTACTTCATTACCGGCATTGAGACCTGAGCAAGTACAATCCATCGAAGTAGGTTATAAAAGTTTGTTGGCTGACAACAAGTTGATGTTTGATTTTGCATACTATTACAACATTTACAACGATTTCATCACCCAAACAGCAGTAAGAAAAGCTCCGGGGCCGATCTTCCCTGTACCTGCTAATGCAGAACAATTGGCCATCAATGCTTTGAATGCCCCTACCCTATTGACCCCGATCACTACTCCTGGAAGTGAGAATACTTTCCAGACTTATACCAACTTGGTAGGTCAGGAAGTTAGGGCACATGGATTGGCATTCGGTATGATGTACAATTTACCGAAAAACTATACTTTCTCTGGCAACTACAACTTCAACAGACTGATCACTGAAATCGGTGAAGAGTTTTTATCAGAATTCAACACACCTGAGCATAAATTCAATTTGATATTCGGTAACAGAAAACTGACCAAAAATCTTGGTTTCAATGTAGCCTATAGATATCAAACCGGATTCAGATGGGAATCTTCATTTGCAATAGGTGATGTACCTGCAGTAGGAACTGTTGATGCACAGATGAGTTATAGAGTAAGTTCATTGAAATCAATTGTCAAATTCGGTGGTTCAAATATTTTGAACAACAGATATATCCTGAACTTTGGTGGCCCTACAATCGGTGCTATCTACTATGTGTCCATCACATTTGATGAGTTGTTCAAATAATCCTAAAGCCTGATTTATGAAATTTATAAATAGAATAAAATACCTAGTAGTACTTGGCTTCTTAGCCTCTTGTAGCTACGAATTCCCTGCTCCGGACATTCAAGAACCAACCTCGGGTTCAGCAGATATGTCCAAGATTATAAGTGTCGGCAACTCCCTGACAGCTGGTTTTATGGATGGTGCCCTGTATACCAGAGGTCAGCAAAATTCATTTGCAGTGATTTTGGCTGACCAGGCTAAAGTTGTAGGCGCAGGAGATTTCAATGTTCCTGACATCAATTCTGTCAACGGTTATTATGCCATGGGACCTCAGGGACCTTTGGGCAGATTGGTGTTACGTGTTAACCCGACCACAGGTGCTGCTGCTCCTGCCCCAATTGGACCCGGAGAATTACCTGCACCGTTCACAGGGAACAAGGCTGCTTTGAATAATTTTGGAGTTCCTGGAATTACATTGGGAACGGCCTTGACTCCTCTTACAGGTGGCCCGGCATCAGCAGAAAACCCCGCTTACAATCCTTTGTACGCCAGATTTGCCAGCAATCCAGGTACTTCCACAATAATTGGGGATGCAGCTACAGCCCTGGGAAATGGCGGTACTTTCTTTACTTTCTGGCTGGGTAATAATGATGTTTTGGGATATGCAATAGGTGGAGCTTCCAACCCTGCTATCCTTACTTCAGATGCTGACTTCACGCAAAGACTTGGACTTGCTTTGGGGGCTATGCTACAGGCTAATGCCCAAGCCAAAGGGGCGGTTGCCAATATTCCGAGCCTAGCAGTACTACCTTATTTTAACCTGGTTCCGTGGAATGCGCTTCCTTTAGATGCAGGTACAGCAGCTGCTGTCAACCAAGGATATGCACAATACAATGGAGGTCTTTTGCAATTACAGGCAATGGGTGCTATTACTGCTGAAGAAGTAGCATTAAGAACGATCAACTTTACTGCGGGTCAAAATGGATTTGTTATGCATGACAAGCATCTCACCGATCTGACCCAATATGGCCTGCCTTCCATCAGACAATCCAATAATACTGATAAGGCTACTTTAACCCTTTCACAAGCTCTTGGACAGCCAGTTGGTGGTGATCCACAGCAAGTTAGAGGTGTTAGCTCTCCGGTTGAAGATTCATTTGTATTGACCAAAATTGAGCAAGATGAAGTTTCTGGCAAAATTACAAGCTTCAATAATATCATAGCTGCTGCAGTTCAGTCTAATGCGGAGAGATTGGTATTGGTTGATGTAAATGCGCTTTTAACCAGAGTGCTTCAAGGCCAGGTAAGTTCTGGAGGTGTAGGCCTAACCGCTTCCATTGTTCCACCTAATGGCGGATTTTCTTTGGATGGTGTTCACCCTAATGCAAGGGCACATGCCTTTGTTGCCAATGAATTCATCAAAGCAATCAATCAAAAATGGGGCGCCAATATTCCTATGGCGAATCCTAATGCTTACATGGGCAATGACTTGCCAATGTAAATTACTAGATCGAAAATACAATAACCACTTACGATCCGAAAGCCACCTCTCAGGAGGTGGTTTTTTTATTTCCTCATATACTTCCTTATAATTGCCATCTTTTTTCAAATAGCCCTTTTCATCTTCTGAATTTGTTAAGCCTCATGTTTTCAAAAAAATCAACTGCCTTTAACCGCATTGGCGTGACCGGTCCATAAAAATCAAAAGTATCCCCCACTACTTTTGCCCCAAATTGTAATAATAGTTTTAAGGTCACATCGCGGGCATCTATATGAACTTCCTGAGCACCTTGTTGGAATAGATCACTTAAACAAACTTGTGCTAATTTTCTACCCAACCCTTTCCCTCTCCACTGAGGATGAACGGCATATCTCCCCCAATGCCATAAATCTTCCTCTTTCCAGGCGATGGACAATCCAATCAATGAATCTCCATTAAAGATCCCCCAAGAAATTTGCGGGAATATCTTTACCGGTAGGTAGTCTACTGGAATTTGTTGCTCTTCAAAAAAAACTTTTTGCATCAATAAAAGAGCATCAATAAGATGATCATCGGATAAAACTTCGATATTTAAAGATAAACTGCTCATTTTAAATGAAGATAAAGTTTAAATTTAATAAATTGAACATTTCCAATTTCAAGAAATTATATAAACAAAGACAAAATTATCGGACAAGTTTGAGGAAGATTTTGTAATCGTAAAATTTTAAATAATTGAAGTTTCTTATTGATTTGACATAACCTTGATTTCAGGAAAAATTAAAAACTATTCATAATCACAACAAACCAATTAACAATGAAAAGAAAAGCAACAGCCGTTTGGCAAGGAACAGGAAAAGAAGGAAAAGGTCACTTAAGCACACAGACTGGTGTTTTGGATAAAACCCAGTATTCCTTTAGCTCTCGTTTTGAAGATGGAAAAGGAACCAATCCTGAGGAATTAGTAGCCGCAGCACATGCTGGGTGCTTTGCTATGAAGCTCAGTTTTAACCTGAGTAATGCAGGTTTTACCCCTCAAGAGCTTCATGTCGAAGGAACTATAACTTTTGAAGAAGGAACCATCAAGCAATCAAAGTTGGATTTGAAAGCAAAAGTGGAGGGAATTGATGCTGAAAAATTTGCTGAATTGGTTAAAGATGCAGAGCAAAATTGTCCGATTTCAAGGTTATTGAAAACAGAAATCGTGGTAGAATACACCTTAAATTGATCCCATATTCAATGAGATTGTATCATAAGTCAAATGAAGGCCCTGAAATTTGGCTATATGAAATTTGATTCAGATACCTGGCATAATAAAAAAGAGGCTGTCCCAACTTATGAGACAGCCTCATTGTTTTTTTGTAGAAAATGAGACCAATTTTGCAATAACCACTGCAGGATAAAGTATCCCTACCACAGAGAGAAACGAAGACAGCATTTTTGAGGAGATATTTACTGGATGAACATCGCCAAATCCAACTGTACTCAAACTCACCAAACTGAAATAAATATAATCGCCAAAATCTTCATCTCTACCAGTCAATTGGATATTCCCCTCAATAGAATTTCCTGTTGTCAATTGAATCACTTCCATGGCAAATGCTCCTATTAATGCAAGTGAAAGATAAACATTCACAGCACCAATTATCCTATATGCATTGACTTCATCATCTCTGAAGAGTAGCCGGAAATTGATGAGCATAAATAGTGCAAAATTTAAAATTACCACAATTCTTTCCAACAGGTAAAATTCAAATGGGTTATCTCCAAATCTTACTAACCGGAGTGAAACATGTAAGGTTAGCATGGTGATGGATGCTATTACAAAAACCTTCTCTCTCGCGGAAAAAATACCGATAAAAAACAAAATAATAAACATGAGGTTCAAGAACAACGCATTATCAGTCTCTCTATCTATCAGCACTGGCAGTATAAAAACAATGACCAATAACATTAGCAGGAGAGAAATAAAAGACACATCTGATTCCCAATATTTTTTGGTACTTTCAAAATAAGCATTGATTTTTTTCATAGAGCAGAATTATTGATTTTTTTGAAGAACCGGATTGAGGTAATCATTAAAAAAATTGGTAGCCGCCAATTGATAGGGAATTACGATACCTTCAATACCTTCTTCTTTTAGTAAATATTGGTCAATTTTCTGAAGAGCAGTGTGGTATATACTTCCCTTAAACCCAAGTCTGCCCAGCCTTTTTACCAAATGAACTGCAAATTCAGCATTTGGAACAGTATTGATAATACATTTCACATGTTGAAGAGGGATACGGTCCAAAAGCTCAGGGTCCTCCAAATCACCATAAATAACAGATTTATTTTGTTCTTGGAATTCACGCACTACCTGTGGATCGAAATCTACACCAAAATATTTGGCCGATGATTTTTCTTCGATTCTCTTGATAATTTCAGTTCCAAACCTTCCCAGTCCGATCACAACAATTTCAAATGGATTTTGATCTCTAGCCATCCGGTCTTTTCCTTCCTTTATGTGTCGTTTTTCGAAAACACCCAAGATAGGTGCTAGGAAATCATACAGTGGATAAGAATATAAAATCATATAGGTAGATAAAGCAATTGTAATTAGTCCAACCAATGTGATCAGACCCAATACTTCTTCGTTGATATGCCCTACAGCCAGTCCTAATCCTGCAAAAATCAAAGAAAACTCACTGATTTGGGCTACAGTCAAACCCGCCAGAAAGGAAGTCCGCTTTCTATATCCCATTATACCCATGATGACAAGTACAATCAGGGGATTACCAATGAGGACAAATAGTGAGAAAATTATTGAGGAAGGAATTTGCTCCCCGATCAAAGATAAATTAAGATTAGATCCCAGGTTTACAAAAAAGAAGAGGAGCAAAAAATCCCGTAAACTGACCAGTCTACTACTGATAACATCTTTATAGGGAGAAGAGGCTAGGGTAACTCCTGCCAAAAAAGCTCCAACCTCTGCACTGAAACCAATCAATTCACTTATTGCCGCCATTGCTACTGCCCATGCTATTCCAAATAAGGTCAACAATTCAATAGATCTTGCCAAAAATAATGTTATCCCAGGTACAAAATATCTCATCGCCAGAAAAGTAAACCCAACAAAGATCATGGTATAAATCAGTGTCAATCCGATTTCAACACCTATGAGTGAATCCCCTGCCCTGTTTAAGGTAGACAAAATGATCATGACGAGAATTACCACGAGATCCTGCACTATTAAAAAACCAACTGCTATCTGACCATGTAAGGAATCAATTTCTTTCTTGTCTGACAAGAGCTTTACGATGATAATGGTACTTGAAAATGTCAAAGCCACAGCAATGTAAAAGCTTTCCATACTGGAAAAACCAAGTGCTATTCCGATTACATATCCAAAAAGTGATGTAAAAATGACCTGCCCAATACCTGTCATCAAGGCAATCTTACCGATGGATTTGATCAATCTAAGGTCTAATTTCAAGCCTACAATAAACAAAAGTATAGCAATGCCAATATCTGCCAAAAGATGGATTTGTTCTTTAGATTGAACAATATCCAAGAAGGAAGGGCCCACCAGAACACCTAAAAAAATAAACATTACAATCAAAGGCTGTTTCAATAACTGACCAATTATGCCCAATAAAGCTGCAAAAAACAAAATAATGGCAAACTCCATAAAAGGGCTAGTGGACAATTCATTCAAACAGGTCATAAGGGTAAAATAATTAAAGGAATTGAACCATCATATACTAGATCATTGATCAGGAATTTCCTAAATAGTTTATCCATAAAAGTTCTACCTCCTTTCTGTATCAGCAGGATTTTATTTTCATTTGACTGAAAAAAAGATTTGACCTGAGCAAAAACATTCATGCCAGAAAATACTGCCATTTCCTGCTGCAGCCCTGTATTAGTCCTTTTGATCAAATATTCCAAATAATCATTTAGATCTTCCACTTGCTCTCCTTCTTTAGCAATACTGATCCATTTCAAAGTATTGACTGTGTCTGGTACAATGTCCAATAATTGATGCAATGCTTCTATATTAAAATCAAATTCAGGATGGACAGTAATAATGATTTCATTTGGGGTAAAATTCTTCAAACTTTTAGGTAATGCGAATGTGACAATATCCAATTTTTCAATCACTTCATTGACCATACTGCCAATAAATATCTGCTTCAGTTTCCCTCCACCCTTCAGCCCCATTATTATAAAAATGCGCTCATCTTTAGGGATTTTTGTAAGATAATCCACAATTGAATGATCCAAAATCTCAAATTTCACATGCTCATTGTCCGGAAAAATTTCATTCTTCAATTGAAACCATTTGTTTAAGATATCTCTTTTAACCCCATAGGAGATCTTAAGCCTCATGTCTTTGCTGGTCAAAGTAGGAACTAAAAGATCCAGCTGATGAAGCACACGAACCTCGAAGTCCCTGTCTGCAATCCAGGACTTCGCAAATAACAGTTCAGTTTTAGAATATTCTGAAAAATCCAGTAGGATGTATAATGTATGCCTTTTTGTTAGTAATCTCTCCATAAAAACAATATAAAAATTAATACTGAAATTCCATATTTAGCAGTTCCTGTCTTTACAGTAAAACTTTTTTAAGAAAAAATCAACCATTCCCAAAAGCCCACATGAAACTTAAATGCTGTCCTAATTGTATTTTTTTAAACATACTCTGGTTTTAGTAAATGAAAACGGAACCCTTGTTTTGAAGATTCGTCTCAAATTAGGAGAATTCTACCTTTTACCAGTCCATAAAAAAAATTGCTTTTCAAAAACTAAAACAAACATACTTATGAGTTTTATTTAGCTTTGTTGACTTGTTCGGAAATATTAATTTTAACCTCGACTCTTTGATTATCCTTTATTATGAACTTGACAACTGAAAACATTCTTTTTATAGGATCTATCTTGCTTTTTTTGAGCATTTTGGCTGGAAAGACATCTTATAAGTTTGGAGTACCTACACTTATTTTGTTTCTGGGAATTGGGATGATTGCCGGAACTGATGGCTTGGGAATCCAGTTTAACAATCCGAGCATAGCTCAGTTTATCGGAATAGTTTCTCTTAATTTTATCCTTTTTTCAGGTGGTCTGGATACCAACTGGAAATCTATCAAACCCGTACTCGGGCAGGGAATAGTCTTGTCCACCATAGGAGTGTTGATTACTGCGGTATCTCTTGGCGTGTTTTTTTGGTACATCTCAGACTTTTCCATTTATGAATCCCTCCTTCTTGGTGCCATTGTATCTTCCACCGACGCTGCTGCAGTGTTTTCCATCCTCAGGTCAAAAAGCCTCGCACTAAAATATAAATTAAGATCAACACTGGAACTCGAAAGTGGTAGTAACGACCCCATGGCCTACGTTTTGACCATTGCATTTTTGGGTCTTGTTATGAATCCGGAAACCTCATTTTTGTCCCTTCTGATCTTATTTCTCCAACAAATGATATTGGGTGCTATTCTTGGACTAGCCTTCGGTTGGCTCAGTAAAATAGCCATTAATAAAATCAATCTGGGTTTCGAAGGACTTTATCCTGTTTTGTTAATTTCCTTGATGTTTATCACTTTTTCATTTACTGATTTCTTGGGAGGAAATGGATTCCTCGCTGTCTATCTTTGCGCAGTATATATTGGAAACCAGGACTTTATTCATAAAAAAACTATTTTGAAACTTTATGACGGATTGGCTTGGCTAATGCAGATTGTGCTGTTCCTTACCCTTGGGCTTCTTGTCAATCCAAATGAAATGATACCTTTAGCAGGATTAGGTCTGGCAGCTTCTCTTTTCCTTATTTTTGTATCAAGGCCACTGGGAGTGTTTATCAGTATGCTGCCCTTTAAAATGAAAAATAGAAGGAGATGGTATATTTCATGGGTTGGCCTCCGTGGAGCTGTTCCAATTGTATTTGCCACTTACCCGCTTATTGCTGGCATAGATAAGGCTCCGATTATTTTCAACATCGTATTTTTCATATCGGTAACATCTGTATTAATCCAAGGCACCACCCTTTCAAAAGTTGCGGAATGGTTGAAAGTTGCTTTACCTGAGAAAGTTAAACCGATGTCACCATTGGATACATTTTTACGAGAAGGACCTAAAACAGCCATGGTTGAAATCCATATTCCTCAGGATAATGACATTATCGGTAAAAAAATTCTGGAACTGGGATTTCCAAAAAATGCCATCATAGCCATGTTAAAAAGGGATAATAAATACCTAACTCCAAATGGCACAACTGAAATTCTAGGGGGTGACATGCTTGTAGTTCTGGCAGAAACCTATGACAACCTGAGTAAGGTGTATGAGGTTTTGCATCTTCCTCTGCCAGATTTTCATGATGAAGAATAAAAAAAGCCCGAGAGAAAAATTCTTTCGGGCTTTTTTTGAATAAAAAGAAAATTAAGCTGCGTTCCGTGCCGCATTGATAATGCCAAACATGGTCCTCAAAATCAGTTTTTGCAAAACAGGGTCATCCACTCCTTTTTCCAACATGGTCTGGATAGCGTACTGCTGAATAGTAATGACAGGAAGCACGATCTTTTCACGGATTTCAATAGATTCCTTAGAGGTCGGATTGTCTTGCAACAAAGTATCCATGCCCGAAACTTCCAGCAACAACCGGATAGTTCTTTCATATTCATCAAACATCAATTGCCAAAATTCTGCATACTGTTTGTTCTTTTTTAAATAAGCCGTGGCTTCATAAAAAGATTTGGCCAATGACTGCATTGAGTTCCCTAAGAGGGATCGGAAGAAAAGCGAATCATTATACAACTGTTTCGATGCTTCAAATTTCCCTTCCTTCTTTAAGGATTCCAATGCCGCTCCTACACCAAAAAAACCTGGAATATTCTGCTTCATTTGTGCCCATGAACCCACGAATGGAATAGCCCTAAGGTCATCAAACTTCAAGCCACTATCCTTTCCTCTCTTCAGAGGCCTGGAACCTATATTGACCTGACCGAAATACTTCAAAGGGGTAACGTGTTCCAAATATGGTAAAAACTGGGGATGGCTTTTGAAATCTTTATAGAAATTGTATGAAACCTCTGCCATTTCATCTATAAGTGCTCTTTGATAGGCATTCAATGTCTTCTCAGGAGACGGATATAGCTCATTTTCCACTCCTGCACAGAGCAATTGTTCAAAATTGTAACTGCAAGAGGCTGGTTTCCCATAATTCGACGATATTGTCTGACCTTGAATGGTCACCTGGATTTCCTGGTTTTCCACTTGTGGGCCATGCGAAGCATAGAAATTGTGCATATTTCCGCCTCCCCTAGCCGGAGGTCCTCCTCTACCGTCAAAAAAGATAACATGCACGTCATATTTCCTCGAAATCTTACTCAGCTCTTCTTTGGCACGTAAAATGGACCAGTTCGCCCTGATATATCCTCCATCCTTGGTCCCGTCCGAAAAACCCAACATGATCGTCTGCTTGGATTTCCTGTTCCTAAGATGATTCCTGTAACTCTCATGCTGATACAACTTTTCCATAATAGCAGGAGCTTCAGCCAAATCATCGATGGTTTCAAAAAGCGGCACTATATCCAATGGCAAATCTTCTTGGCCTTTGCCCAATGTCAACCTAGCCAATTGGAAAACTTCCAATACATGCAAAGCTGACTGACAGTTTGAAATGATATAACGGTGCAGCCCGTCTTCCCCATTGTTTTGCTGCACAGTTTTAATGGCATCAAAGGACTTGAGCATTTCTTGATGAAACTCATCCTTGATTTTTTTGGTATCCGGTAATCCTTCTATTTCGAGCAGGAATTTGATTTTCTCTTCTTCGCTAAGCCGATGATAGGTTTCTAAAGCTTCTTTCCCAATCTGCAGTTCCATGATTTCATCCCATAAACCATCATGCTTACGACTATCCTGTCGGACATCCATATTGGCAAAATGAAAACCGAAAATCTTTACTTTCAGGATAAATTCGTCCAGCTGCTCCAAGAAAAGTCCCTCATGATATTCAATCAATCCTTTTCTTGCTTCCATCAGATCAAACAGTAATTCCTCTTTGCTGTTGTAGTAGTTTTGGTCCTCAAATAAGGAATTGAAAAGACCATTCTCTACCTTCAGCATAATAGGTTCTACATTTTTGAAGGTCAATCTCCTTCTGATTTTTCTTACATCCCTATAGTAACATCTCAGAATCCATTTTTGAAGTCTTTCCGCAACCTTTACCGTAATATCATGGGTTACAAATGGGTTACCGTCCCTATCCCCTCCAGGCCAGAAGCCTACTTTCAATAAGCCCGGATTGTCCCATTCATGAAGGGGAATTTCAAGCATATTGAGCAATCTGGTCATGATATCGGGAATACTATGATAAAAAACATTTACCAAAAACCAGATCAAACTGACAGCCTCATCCAAGGGCGTTGGCTTGTCTTTATTGATAAACCCGGTCTTTCCAAGTTGCTGCAAAAGCAGGTTGATATTACCCAAATCATTGGAACGTATGGCTGATTCCAAATCCGTGATGATGCCGAGCACATTGCCCGGATAAAATTGAGTAGGGTGTGCCGTCAAGGTCAATCGAACAGAGAAATTTCTCAATTTCTCAATCAAGGCCTCACGCTTTCGGTCATTGTCTACCCTGGCAACTAGGGCAGCAACACTACCTTTACCCTTTAAATCATGGATTTTCTCAAAAGCAGCATCTTCTATGGAGTCAAACAATACAACTTGCCGTTCCACATATTGGACCATTTTGAACAATAAATCATGCCGCTCGGCCTTTGAGTTTTTGGACATCATTTCTTCAAAGAATCCTTCTATAATTTCTTTGGGAGTCCTTCCCTTATCAAAACCTTCCTGGCACTTGCTCGCTAAAATAGGCAATAGAGTTCCTGTCCTATGGATATCACTAAAAGGAAGATCTAAAAATAAACTATTATAAATGGTAAACCTTTTGGCTACTTCGGTTTGGTAATTGTTTTTAGACATAATAGGCTTAATGGTTATTGAGAATGTGAATTTAAGAAAAAATAACCAAACGGATTAATTTTTATCATTTTGACCAAAAAAACACATAAAAATTACATTAATCAAAACATTACCTTTTCATTATTATACTATCCTGAAAGAGTTCAGGTGTTTTTCATAAAAATGCTAACTGCTCCCCCCCATTTTTTTTGTATTTTACAGGCCATTTACATCTTTGAATCAAAATACCCTTATGATCATAGCTATTTTGTCGGGTTTTATTTTAGCTGGTTTCACACCCCTTTTAAGCCGATATGCGAAAAAGGTAATTCCGCAGATTTACCCGCTTTTACCGTTAGGATTGTTCCTGTACTTTTTTCAATTCGTCTTTGGAATCAAAGCCGAAGAATTTATTCCTTTTCCTTATGAATGGATACCCAGTTATGGAATTGACTTAAATTTCAGACTGGATGGGTTATCCTTGCTTTTTGCCCTTTTGATCACAGGAATCGGAACATTGGTATTCTTTTATACCTCCTATTATCTCAAAGGGCATACCTATCTCGATAGATTTTATGGTTATTTGGCCATGTTCATGGCATCTATGCTTGGTCTAGTCCTATCAGACAACCTGATTACCATGTTTGTTTTCTGGGAACTGACCAGTATCACCTCGTTTTTTCTGATCGGATTTAACAATGAAGAAGCTTCATCCAGAAAATCAGCCATGACCGCTTTAGGTATTACAGGACTTGGGGGATTGGTTTTATTGGGTGGTTTGATCTGGATGGGCTTTATTGGAAACAGCTTTTCATTCACGGAATTATTATCATCCCCTGAAATACTGAAGGAACATTCCAGTTATTCTTGGATCATCTTTTTGATTTTTATAGGTGCCTTTACCAAATCAGCGCAGTTTCCATTTCATTTTTGGCTTCCAGGTGCCATGAAAGCACCAACTCCAGTAAGTACCTACCTTCATTCTGCTACCATGGTCAAGGCAGGTATCTACTTGCTGGCAAGATTCACTCCTTTGTTGGGTGATACGCTACTTTGGAACGGGACACTGATCGTAGTAGGAGGAATAACCATGGTCTATGCCGCTGCACATTCCCTTTTCAGGACTGATTTAAAAAGTATTCTGGCTTACTCGACCATTTCTGCTTTAGGTATTTTGGTTTTTTTAATAGGTGTTGGAACAAAAGAGGCTTTGCTTGGGGCAGTTCTTTTTATCTTAACACATGCCTTGTATAAGGCAACACTTTTCTTGATCACGGGAATTATTGACCATGAAACAGGCACAAGAGATGTAACCCGCCTTGCCGGATTGCAAAAAGTCATGAAACCAGTCGCTTTTGCAGGCTATGTAGCTGCCTTTTCCAGTGCAGGAATTCCTTTGTTTTTGGGTTTCATCAGTAAAGAAGTGATGTATGAAGCAACCTTCCACTTTGGTGGCTATGCAATTGTATTGACTTCTTTACTGGTTCTAACGAAGATTTTCTTATTTGTAGCAGGTTTTTGGGTGGGAGTAAAACCTTTCACTGGTAATTTGCCGGAACCCTTCAAAAAAGTACACTTGCCCAGTCCACTCCTTTGGGTACCTCCAGTACTGATGGCTACTTTGTCCGTAATTTTCGGTGTTTTCCCATTTCTTTTAGACAACTTCATGCAGGCTGTTTACAGTAACCTTTCGACTGATCCTACAGGAATACATCTGGCCATTTGGCATGGATTCCATTGGATAATCGTCTTGAGCTTGCTGACATTGGTATTGGGCTTTGGGATCTATTATATGCTCAAGCCTTCTGAGGCGTTGGGTAAAAAAGTAATGAGGTTTGACAGTTTTGCCCCTATCCAACTCAGTGAAAATTTAGGAAATGGCTTTGGGGCTTTTGCGAAATACTGGACCGGTTTCTTTCAAAATGGTTATTTAAGAAATTATGTGATTACCATTTTACTCTTTCTGACATTTTTAGCGGGTTACCGTCTCCTGTATGGTGTGAATATCCATTTGGATTGGAGCCAAATTTCCCAAATTACCCCTTCCGAATTTATCGTAGTGGTTCTTATGGTCACTTCTATATTTTTTGCGCTTTTTGCCTCGACTAGAACAGGTGTAATTGTGGCTTTAGGGATTATAGGTTTGGCTAACTGCCTGTTTTTCCTATACTACTCTGCACCCGACCTGGCCATGACACAATTTTCAATCGACACCTTGACCGTATTATTGTTCATGCTGGTTTTGTTCCGCCTGCCTAAAAACAAAACCTTCTCTTCCAAAAGGATCCGAATCAGAGATGCCATCCTTTCCATTCTTTTCGGAACCCTCATTTCCGTATTGGCATTGGAGGTATTTGAAGCACCTTCATCTTCTGAAATTTCTGACTATTATGCAGAAAATGCCTATCTATTGGCTAAAGGCAAAAATGTAGTCAATGTCATCCTCGTAGATTTTCGGGGATTTGATACCATGGTAGAATCCGTAGTTTTGGTCATAGCTGCCTTGGGTGTTTTCAGCCTTTTGAAACTTGACCTTAATCCATCTAAAAAAGACTGAAATGAAATCATTGATATTTAAAACTGCAGCCACGTATTTGCTGCCTTTACTCTTACTATTCTCAGTTTTCATCTTGCTTAGGGGCCACTATCTTCCAGGAGGTGGATTTGTAGGAGGACTCATGGCAGCATTGGCTTTTATTTTACACTCATTTGCCTTTGGATTAAAAGAAACCCAAGGCATAGTCAAACTTAATCCAAGGTACTTGATGCCTATTGGGCTTGCCCTGTCCATAGTATCTGCTTTAAGCCCATGGATAGTAGGGCTTCCTGTTATGACAGGCTTATGGTTTGAGGAACCACTCAGACTTATCGGAATGGTTGGATCAGCCCTGTTTTTTGACATTGGTGTTTATTTGGTAGTGGTAGGCTCTACACTTACCATCATGTTTTCAATTTCTGAAACCATCTGATATGGAATTACTATTGATATTGATAATCGGTCTTTTACATGCTGCCGGCATCTATATGCTTTTAAGAAGAAGTATGTTTAAAATGATCATTGGACTGATCCTTCTAGGAAATGGGGTGAATTTACTGATCTTCCTATTGGGAAAATTAGTCAAAGGACATCCTCCTGTCATTGACGAAGCATCAAAGGTTTTTTCTGAAATCTATGCAGACCCTTTACCCCAGGCACTAATCTTAACTGCCATCGTGATCGGTTTTGGCCTACAGTCCTTTGCTATAATTCTGATCAAAAGAGTGTATAAAGTCCTCGAAACAGATGATCTGGACGAGTTGAATTCAACTGACGAAGAAATATGAGTAATATCTGGATAGTTTCTCCCATCCTATTCCAATTGGCCTCAGCTGTCACGCTGTTGTTTTTTTGGAGTAATACCAAAATCCAAAAAACTTTGAGCATACTGCTTTCTCTGATCAACTTGGGGATTGTGGTCACGTTATTCACTTTAGTCTATCAAAATGGAATCCAGGTCACCCAAGCTGGAAATTGGCAGGCTCCTTTCGGGATAACCTTTGTAGCAGATGCTTTTGGTATCACCATGGTCTTATTGACAGCTATTGCAGGATTTGCCGTTTCCATATTTTCATCAGGAACCATGTCCGAAGCTAGATTGAAATTTGGCTTTTTCCCAATGCTGCACTTCTTATTGATGGGGCTCCAGGGAGCCTTCCTTACTGGGGACATCTTCAACCTGTATGTTTGGTTTGAAGTCATTATCATTTCTTCTTTTGTGTTGATTACAATGGGAGGAAAAAAAGCACAGTTAGAAGGAGCGATCAAATACGTGGCCTTAAATCTTTTGGCCTCTGTATTTTTCCTCATTGGTATCGCTTTTCTATATGGTCTGACAGGTTCCTTGAATATGGCCGATCTGGCGATCAGTGTCAAAAATATCGATAACAGAGGATTAGTACATGTGACGGCAAGTTTGTTTTTGGTAGCCTTTGGAATAAAATCTGCTGTTTTCCCTCTCTACTTTTGGCTACCTGCCTCCTATCACACCCCACCACCTGCAGTAGCTGCCATATTTGGAGGTTTGTTGACCAAAGTAGGGGTTTATGCCATGGTGAGAACTTTTACCCTGATATTCGTTGGGGATGAGTTTTTGGGCATCATCTTGTCTGTTATGGCCGCTTTGACCATACTTTCAGGAGGTCTTGGAGCCCTGACACATGAACACTTGGGTAAAATTTTCGGCTATTTGATCATTTGCCATATCGGTTTTATGATGGCCGGTCTTGGTATGATGACAGAAATCGCCATTGCAGGAACCATCTTTTATCTGGTACATGACATCATGGTCAAGACCAATATATTTATGGTTTCGGGACTCATACTCAAGATAAACGGTACTCAGAATATCAAAGAATTGGGCGGGATGTATAAATCTTACCCTCTGCTGTCACTTCTGATGGCCATTCCCATGTTTTCCTTGGTGGGGATTCCTCCCCTATCAGGTTTCTGGGCAAAATTGTTCTTCATTCAAGGGGGCTTGGAAGCCAAAGAATATGTATTAGTGGGTTTTGTAATCCTTGGATCTTTTCTTACCCTTTGGGTAATTGCTAAAGTATGGGCAGAAGTTTTCTGGAAACCCGGAAAAGATCTTCCGAAAAAAGCCATAGGAACATACTTCCATCAGTTGGGAATAAAGGAAAAAGGTGTAATAATCTTTCCCATCTTTCTTTTATCTCTTATTTCCCTTTATATAGGTTTCGGAGCAGAGCAAATCATTGTCTTATCAAAGCAGATTGCTTCCGAATTAGTGAATCCATCTTTGTATATTGAAACTGTGTTGGGACAAAAAACCTTGAATCCATGACCAAATCACTCTTCTTAAGCAATATTTTACTGGCCGTAGTATGGTTATTTGCCACAGGAACATTGACAGAGGAAAATTTTGTCTTTGGTTTCCTGATCAGTTTCGGGATTCTTTGGATCATCACGGTCAACAGGAAGGACAACAAATATTTTACCATATTGCCCAATGTGGTCCTTTTCCTTTTTTACATACTCTGGAAAATAGTACTTGCCAATTTACAAACTGTCAAGGAGTCCCTTTATTCCAAATCAAAATTATCTCCCGCTATCATCAAGTTTCCCTTAGAGGCGGAAAGTAATCTGGAAATCACCTTCTTGGCAAACCTGATCTGTCTAACTCCGGGAACAATGGTGTTGGATGTCTCCGATGACAAGAAAGTCATGTATGTGCACGTGATCCACTGTGAGGATAACAAATCTTTTATCCAAGGGGTTAAAAAAGATTTTGAAAAACGTTTATTAGAATTAATGAGATGAGTCTTCAGGAATACTATAATTATATACTTCTTCCCATTTTGGGATTGTCGGTTATTTTGGTCTTTATACGATTTCTGAAAGGTCCAAGTATAGCGGATAGGGTTATCGCACTTGATATGCTGATCTTGACCTCAATTGGGATTATTGCTGTTTACAGTATGCAGAATGATCAAAGTACATTTTTGGATATTGCCATGTTACTCGCTTTGATAGCATTCCTAGGTACGGTGGCATTTGCTTATTTTATGGAACAAAGAGAAAAAAACGATGAATGAGATTTTGATCATGATTTTATCAACAATAGGTGGGTTGTTTGTGCTTTCAACAGCGATAGCCATGCTGAGAAAACCAGATGTCTATCTCCGGATCAATGTCACCACTAAAGCCGCCACATTAGGTTTAGGCCTGATATTGGCTTCAGCGGCCATTTATTTTGAAGATTATTCTGTGACTACCAGGGTTATTGCCATTATTTTATTTATCTTCCTTACTGCTCCGATTGGAGGGCACATGTTGATGAGATCTGCCTATTTTACAAAAACACCTGTCTGGAAAGGAACAAAAATAGACGATCTGTCCGGGAAATATGACCCCGTGACACATGAGTTATATAGTGAAGATCAAAATAGTCCTGAAAGTAATGACAAATCCGATGGAATAGCATGAATAAAAAACTAATTCTCTCAACCCTGCTTCCTGTCTTATTCCTCATGATCCAGGCATGTGATGAATCCCCTCAAGAAGAAATGATGGAAGAAAAATACACCTTTCTCATTGGAGCTTATACTGATAACGAGAGTCAAGGAATTGGATTTTTGACCTTTGATCCGGAAAACAATCTATTACAGGCTTCAACAATTGCTGCCGGAATTATCAATCCTTCCTTTGTCATCACCAACAAGGCCCAGACTTTGGCCTTTGCTGTGGAAGAAACTGATGGTGAAAAAGGCGGCAAAGTCAAATCCTTTTCATTGGACAGGCAAACCAATACCATGCAATTATTGGACACAGAGGATACCTTCGGTGCTCATCCATGTTACCTTAGCCTTGACCCAAAAGAAGAATTTCTCATAGTCGGGAATTACAGTGGTGGAAATTTTTCTGCCTATAAAATTGAGGACGGAAAATTAAACCACGTACAAACTTATCAACATGAAGGTCAAAGCATTAACCCTTCCAGACAGGAAAGTGCTCATGTTCATAGTGTTGTGTTCCACCCAAGTGGAAAATATCTTTTGGTAGGTGATCTGGGAACTGACAAAATCCATGTTTATGACTTCAATCCTACCTTTGCTGTTCCTTTCAACAATGCCGATACTCCTTATCACGAAGTGGAAGCTGGGGCTGGACCTAGACACCTTGTAGTCCACCCTAGCGGATCCCCCGTCTATTTGGTACACGAGCTGTCAGCCGAACTTGGCGTTTATACTTTCAATAATGGTGAAATGGCGAGAACTCAGACAGTCTCCCTTACGGATGATGATTTCATAGGAGAAGTAGGTGCTGCAGAGGTACGCATTTCACCGGATGGCAAGTTTGTATATGCATCCAACCGTGGCGATGCTAATGATATCACAGTTTTTGAAATTGAAAATGAAGGAAAACTTAAATTTGTGGAAAGGGTCAAAACAGGTGGAGAAATGCCCAGGAATTTTATCATCACCAAAGATGGAAATTACCTTTTGGTAGCCCATCAGGCTTCTCATACCATCACAGTTTTCGAACGGAACCAACGCTCAGGAAAGCTGTCCAAAATTGACCTGGAGACAAAATACCACAAACCTGTGTATTTCTTTGGGTTAGATTAAATTCAAAAAAGAAATTTCCTGCCTTTACCGCAATTTTATCTTAAGAGAGTGGTTTGTGAAGAAAAAATAAACTGAATTGATTCTCTAATCAGGAAGAAAAATCTATTTGGAGTATTGGTTATTTCTTGACTAATAATTCATTTAACCTATTTTTTGATCAAAATCAAAACTCCATAACTATCATATCAAAATTGGAATTAAGGACATTTTCCTCCTTTTGATATCCACTTTATTCCTATATTTTCTTATAGACAATTCGGTTTTGTAAAATAAATTTTGGTCTTCTGTAGAAAATACTTTAAAAATATTTCAAGACATTAGTTATTTATGTAAAAACTATCCTTACCTTTGGATATTATTAATTCAATTACAATTTATCATGAACACAGGAAAAGTTAAATTTTTTAATGAGTCCAAAGGATTCGGTTTTATCATTGACAACGAGTCTTCAAAAGAGTATTTCGTTCACGTAACAGGTTTGATCGACGAAATCAGAGAAGATGACGAAGTTACATTCGACCTTAAAGAAGGAAGAAAAGGCCTAAATGCAGTGAATGTAAAAGTAGTTTAATCTATATATACACATTGACATCTAGTATTAAAGCCCCGAAAATTTCGGGGCTTTTTTTGTGCTTGGAATTTATTTTTCTTTCACCTCGAAACCAGGAATTTCTCCCCATGGGTTAGTTTTTTCATAATAAATCTGACCATTTCGAATCGATAAAGGTGAATCAATATTATTGTAATACAACTGACCTGTTCCAAGTCCTTGTGGCATGGTCACGGAATAAGTGGATGTAAATTGTGAAATAGCATTCAGGCCAATATTTGCTTCAAGTGCAGAAGTCATCCACCAGCTTATTCCCATAGACTCTGCCAGTTCAATCCATTCCCTACTTGACCGTATTCCACCAAGAAGCGTTGGCTTAAGGATGATAAATTGAGGTTTAATGGCTATCAATAGCTCTCTTTTTGCTTCAATTCCATCGACACCTATTAATTCTTCATCCAGGGCAATCGGCAATGGTGTAGATTCACACAAGTTGGCCATTTCCTTAACCTGACCCTGCTTGATGGGCTGTTCAATACTGTGAAGATCAAAAGAGGAAAGTATGTTCAATTTTTCGGCGGCGGAATCTGAATTAAAAGCACCATTGGCATCTACTCTTAAGACAATTTCTTTTGCTGTATATCTCGACCTGATATATCCCAATAAAGCACACTCCTGATCAAAATCAATGGCACCAATTTTCATTTTGATACAGTCATAGCCTTCTGAAAGCTTTTTATCAATTTGTTCGAGCATAAAATCTTTATCTCCCATCCAGATCAAACCGTTAATGGGAATGGGGCTACCTTTATCATAAAAGGCATTATCAAATATCTTTTTAACACCACCATACTTAAGGTCAAGCAGAGCTGTTTCAAAAGCAAATCGGATACTGGGAAACTTTGCAGGAATCATGGCTGAAACCCAATCGAGTAATTCATTTTCATGCACAGGAAGATCTTGACCTGATAACTTGGTGCAAAATTTGGCCAATTGTTCTTCGAAATCAGGAACATCATCAATACTCAAGCTGGGCAATGGTGCAGCTTCCCCCCAACCTTTGATCTCAGAATTATTCTGCTCAAGGGCCAAGACAAAATAAGTTGTCTTTTCTGTCAGCACGCCCCTGGAAGTGCCCGCCTCAAACCTAAATTTCAAATGATGTGGAAAGTACTTGAATGTAATCCCTTTTAATATTGCTGTCATTCGGTATATATTTGCCCCCTGTTAGAAAACACCTTAAAGATGTTCAAAGAAACTGAAATAGAAGAAATCAGATTATCTGACTACGAATATACCCTTCCTGAAGACAGAATAGCAAAATTCCCATTGGAAAAAAGGGATGAATCAAAGCTTCTTCACTACAGGAATGGGAAAATCTCTCATCACCGTTTTTTTGAACTTCCTGATTTCATACCCTCAGGGAGCATGATGGTATTCAACAACACCAAGGTGATACCTGCCAGGATGATTTTTCAAAGAGAAACCGGCGCCAAAATCGAAATTTTTTTACTTAAACCAATTGCTCCCCATTCGGTCATCAATGAGATCATGATCAATACTGAGTCCGTGACTTGGGAAACGATGATCGGTAATCTCAAAAAATGGAAAGAAGGAGAAATTTTACAAGGAGAAGTTGACATCCAAGGACAACAATGTATCATCAGTGCCAAATTGGTAGATCGGGAAACTAAGGCTGTCCAGTTCAACTGGACTGGTAACAATATCCCTTTTGTTTCAATTGTAGAAGCTTCAGGAGAGGTCCCGCTTCCTCCGTATCTTAACAGGAAAGCGACTGAAGAAGATAAACCTAGATACCAAACTGTCTACTCCAAAAAAGAAGGTGCTGTGGCGGCCCCCACCGCTGGTTTACACTTCACTCCACTAGTATTGGACAAGCTCCACGAAAAAGGCATAAAACAAGAGTTTTTGACATTACACGTAAGTGCAGGGACTTTCCAGCCAATCAAAAATGAAAAAGTCACCGAGCATGCCATGCACAGTGAGCAGATGGTAATAGAGCTGGAAACTGTAGAAAGACTGGCAAACCATCAGGAAAAAATCATTGCAGTAGGTACTACCTCTATGAGGTCACTGGAAAGCTTATATTGGTTTGGGGTAAAATTGATCTTGGATCAGGACAGTCATTTTATGATTTCTAAGTTATACCCTTATCATCATCAAAAAAATGAGCTCCCTTCAAGAAATGACAGTTTTAGGGCTGTACTTGATTATATGCAGCAGAATCAACACAAAGAGATTACTGGATCTACAGAAATATTTATCATGCCAGGGTATGATTTCAAAGTCTGCGACGGTTTGATCACCAATTTCCATCAACCATCTTCCACTCTTATACTTTTGGTTGCTGCTTTCACTCATGGTGATTGGAGAAAAATTTATGATGAAGCGCTTAAAAATGGATATAGGTTTTTAAGTTATGGAGATAGCAATTTGTTGTGGAGAGGATAAATTACTCTCCATTTCCAGATCCCAATTTATGAATACCATTAAGTAAATTCTGGAAATAAGTCCTCCCCACTGGAATGCTGTCTTTGCCAACGACAAGCTCTCTGGCATTAATGGTATTGATTTCATCAACCCTGGCAATGTAGCTTTTATGGATTCTGATAAAATCATTGGAAGGCAAGACTGATTCAAACTCCTTCAAAATGTTACGCAAGGAATACACTTCACTTCTTGTGACCAAGGTGGTGTAATTGCCATCACCTTTCAGCCACATAATATCCGTAAATTTAACTTTAACTAAATTGCCTTTATTTCTGACAAAAATTGCATCTTTGACCAAAAGCTTATTTTTTGGTTCTTTAGACCCATTGCCGTTTGAAGTTGATTTGAACCCTTTAATCAATTCTTTCATACCCTAAACTAAGTTTTGACTAAAGAACAGATAAGGAAAGGAATTGTTTATTTTTTAGGCCGAATAACCATTTCAAACTTTAAAAAAAAGGTTCTAGAATATTTTTCAGATGTATAAATCATGAACTTTACCAAATTCAAAGTTGTCGTGAGAAAAATCAACATGAAAAAATTGATATCATTAATACGTATTATTAATGTTTTACCCAATTCAACTTAGTCAAATAACCTGACCAATCAATATACTTAATCTAAATCTGACACTTGTTTAGAATTGTTTCTGATGGTCTGATCCAGTTCCTGGGCCAATGGCTTCAAATAAGAAAAGTATTTCTTATTCTCTTTATCCAACTGATTCTTGTCAATTAGTTCCAATAAGCCTAAAATCGAAGATAGAGGTGAACGGAGCGTGGTGGATTGGGTATGTAAAATCTCCCTCATGAGCCTGTTTTGATGATGAAGCTTGTGGGAATTTATTTTCTCCTCATGAATATCCTTGCATGCGTATACAAAGCCAATGATTTTCTGATCAGAACTTACTAAAGGGAAAAATTTATGAGAAAACCAGATTTTTTCCCCGTATTTCTGCTGTAAAACATCTTTTTCAAAGTCAATTCGATGACCTTCAAATATCTTTTCAACATGTTTCAGAAACTCTTCATCCATTCCTTCCATCAGATAAGACAAAAATTTATCTCCGATTTTCATGCTTTTGGAAAAATGGCATTTCACTAGTTTTTCGGCTTTTGAATTGAAGCCTAAAATCCTTAGATCCTTTCCAACAAAAAATATATTCTCTTCAGCATTTTCAATAATCGTCTGCAAAGTAAAATTCACCTGTTTATACTCTTGGGAAAGTTTTTGTACTTCTGAAATATCTTTGAGCACAATATCCAATCCCGCGGGCCTTGGAATAACATAAACTTTGTACCAGCGTCCATTAACAGTACTAAAGTCTTCAAATACCCTTAAAGTCTTAGATTCTTTTGCTTTCTTAAACTCCAAAGCATACTTGTATATATTTTGATCAGGGTAAATTTGCCAAATACTTTTTCCTAAGAGATTTTCTTCTTTTTGGTTGAAATAGTTCTCTGCCTCATCATTGGCAGAAACTATTTCCCAAGAATGATCCAATTGCATATAAATGTCCGTGATCGGATTGACACTTTTTGGAAATGAAGACTCATTATGCCCTATCTGATAATGATTGGATTTAGGATGGCCCAAACCCAAAATTCCAGAAAAATCCCCCTCCTCATTTTTCAAAACTGAAAATTCCCACTTGATCAGACTATTGCCATGCAAAAATTCCACCTGAGTGTTATGGTTGGGCTTTTCAATGACACTCATCAATAAATCGTGAATATCTGCTTGGAAACCTTTCTTCAAGGTTTCTGAAAAATTCTTTTCAAAAATTTCTGTGAAACTGGTATCAAAAAGCTGTTCGAACTTTTTGCTGGCATAATATACCTGTCCTTCAATGTCCAAAACACAGACATAGATCAAATCTGAATTTTTGAAGAATGCCGGAACTATGGCTTCTATTTCTTTAACTTTCAACATGTAATAGACTGTAGAGAAAGGCAATGAGCGTAATAACTGGTGACTCAATGAATCTGTAAAATTATGATAATACTTAAAAAAATATACTTTTGAATAAATTTTTTTTTTAAAATATAATTCCAGTGTTGACAGGAAAAGTGTATCAAAATTTCGAATAGATTTTTTTACGGTTTACAGTTTATTAATTGAATTTCATGAATATGGCAAACTAAACATATGTTTGAAAAAAAAGTACAAATGGTAGGTTAACTCAATTTAAGTAATTTTGAATGCTAGTTTTTAAGCCATGATTCTGTTCACATAAACAGCTGCTTCTGACAAATATTGATCAAGATCGGAATAGTTAATTTCTTTGACCAGCATAATCAATATGTGGGCAAATTCCTGCTTACATAATGAAACACAAAAGGAAAAACCTTCTATTTCACATTGGACTATCCTTTTTTCATCAAAAATACGGGTAAGACTGGATTTTTCTTTAGACCTGATAATCAATTTATCTTGATCTTTCTCATTGCTGATAATAGAATATGTTCCGTGTATGGTTGTAATAATCATTTTGGTAAAAGTTTAATCATTCAGTATTTCTTATAATTGATATAATCTATTTCAACTTTATTTTTATATATCGTAAAGATACCCTGAATAGGCTGATTAGAAAATACCCTGTACAGGGTATTTTTACCATGAAATATTAAATTTAATATTTAATTAATGATAATTATTTCTAATCCAGCATTTTTTATTTCACAAAAAGTAGATTCCAATATTAATTAGGCCAATTTTAAGAACTCATCTTATTTATTTCTGTAAAAAATTTTCTGATTTTTGGTGATCATTTTTCTCCTTGACAGACAAGTCTTTAGTAAATACTTAAAAAAAAACAGGCTTTTTGAACGATTAAATGGACTTCACATTTTGTTAAATTGTCCAATATTCATTTATATTTGCATCTCGATTATAAGCCAATCGAGATTTGTAAATTGTTCCTAACAATATACAAATATTAAGGTAATAGAGAGTTGGGTGAGTGGCTTAAACCAGCAGTTTGCTAAACTGTCGTACGGGTAATTCCGTACCGGGGGTTCGAATCCCCCACTCTCTGCGAAAGGATTCCAAGGAATCCTTTTTTGTTCGGGGTGTAGCGTAGCCCGGTATCGCGCCACATTTGGGATGTGGAGGTCGTAGGTTCGAATCCTGCCACCCCGACTTCAAAATTTCTCAATTCAAAAAATACCCGATACTTTCGGGTATTTTTGTTTATTAAAAGCGCACGTGGCGAAATTGGTAGACGCACTGTCTTCAGGCGGCAGCGCCCTCGGGTGTGGAAGTTCGAATCTTCTCGTGCGCACAAAAAAAGAGGTCCGATAGACCTCTTTTTGTTTTAACTAGTAATACTTTCAGTTAAATGTCATTTTTTTCTAAATGAATCCAGATCAATTTCAAGAGATGCCCTTTACTGGCATTACCCCCATTATGGCAATCAAGGAGGAAATCCGGGCTCCGCAATTCAGGAAGATGGCTGGAAATTGATCTATTTCTATGAAGATCAACGCATAGAGCTTTATGATCTTACAAATGACTTAGGAGAGCGCCACGACCTTGCCAAGAAAGAAGTAGAAAAAGCCAATTATCTCCAATCAAAATTAATGAACTGGTTAGAAACTACGAATGCTAGGAAGCCGGGCAGAAGGGATATTGATTGATATTAGATATTGGGATATTGGATATTCTTGATATTGAAATATGATGGAAGTAAGGATGAAATAACTTGAAATAGATATTAATCGATATTGGATAACTTGTCCCCTATTCGGGATTGGGATATTTAGATTCCCTATACTTGGTACATGGTACTTTGTTCTTGGTATAATTAAAGATCCTTCACACACCTGAATCCCACATTGGAAGTGCCGGAATAGACATCTTGCCCCCGTCTGGCACTTGGGCGGTAATTGATGCAATAATCATCTGCGCAAAGGAAGGACCCTCCTTTGATGACTTTTTCTATGGCGTATGGGTTTTCTGGATTGAAGCATTTGGACATAGCGGTATCCAAAGGTGGAGCCATGGCTTTTTCTCTCAGAAATGCCGCGGCATCAAACCAATCTGCAGTCAATTCCCAGACATTCCCGATCATATCATAAAGACCAAAATCGTTTGGCACAAATGAACGGACAGGAGAAGTACCCATGAATCCATCGATAGCTTCATTTTGGTGAGGAAAACTTCCCTGAAAAGTGTTGGCCTTAAACTGGCCTCCTAGAATAAGCTCATCCCCCCATGGAAAGCGTGTATTTTTCCCGGCTTTGGCAGCATATTCCCATTCTGCCTCTGTGGGCAATCTTTTCCCGGCCCATTTGGCGTAAGCCTCTGCATCTTCCAGTGCAATATGGACTACTGGGTGAGTTTCTCTCCCTTTTAGATCAGAATCTGGGCCTTCCGGATGCTTCCAGCTGGCACCGGGAACCCATTGCCACCACTGACTGATATCGTTTAAACTTACCGCTCCTTCTGGGGCCACAAAAACCAAAGATCCTGCTACCATCAAAGACTCATCGGGCTTTGGCGTCCCTGGAGGCAAAGTCAATTTCATCTCATCCCAATCAGGTTTGCGTTCCGCAACTGTCACATAGCCCGTTGCTTCGACGAAAGCAGCAAACTGCTTATTGGTCACCTCCGTCTCATCCATCCAAAAACTTTCCACTTTTCTCTGCACAGCCGGCCTTTCGCTCGGGTAGGAATTGAGGTCATTTGTCCCCATTGAAAAATCCCCACCTTGTATCAGGACCATTCCAGGGACAGCTATATCTGAAACAGTCCTTAATCCTTCATTTGTTGCATCTTTTTCCTTTTTCCCGCAAGAGAAACATAATAAGATCAGGCTTAAGGCGATGATGGAATGACGTGTCATTTATAATTAGTTTTTTTTTCATAATCTTCGAAGATAGGCAATCAACTTAAAAGTAATAGGGCTATTAAGACAAATTAATGGGTCTAATCATGAAATCACAGCTGAATATTCTTTCAATTTCTTGAAAATCACCTAAATCAAATAAATCCAATAATTGTCTTATTTACCAATACTCAATTTTATTGCTTAATTAAGCAATATATAAAAAAATTGCAAAATTAAGCAATATTTCATATTATTGCTTTTTTAAACAATAACAGATATCTTCCATCTGAATAACAAGAAAGAATATGATTTCAGTGATAAAAGGTGACATTACGGCTTCCAGAAAGCTTTTGGATCAGGAAAAATGGTTAATCCCATTAAAAAAACTATTAGGTTCTTGGGGGAAAACACCTGAAAAATGGGAACTGGTATGGGGAGATTTTTTTCAGATAGAAGTGGCCAATCCGGAAGAAGCACTTAAAAAAGCACTGGAAATAAAAGCACTCATAAAAAAAATTCAACCTGTTCAGGAAAGTAAAAAAATAAGCACCCTAGATGTCAGGATGGCTATCGGAATAGGTGAAAAAACCTATACTGGAAAACGAGTATCAGAAAGCAATGGCCCTGCATTCATCCATGCAGGAGAACAATTTGATCAGCTGAAGAAGCAAGGTAGAAGCATTGGGGTAAAAAGCCCATGGCCTGAACTGGATGAGGAATTGAACCTTTACCTCAAACTGGCAGATACGTTTATGGATAAATGGTCTATCTCATCAGCTGAGATCATAGAAATCGCCCTCAAAAACCCAGGATTTACGCAGACCGAGATAGGTGAAATTCTAGGCATCAAGCAAAGCGGGGTAAGTCTGCGTTGGAACAGGGCCCATACAGATGAATTACTGGAGGTTGAAAAGATGTTTAACAAGAAAATCAAAAGTAAACTGAAATGATCTTTTTGATAAAGCTGTTTTTGGCACACTTAATTGGGGATTTTTTGCTCCAACCCAAGTCATGGGTTATTCAAAAAGAGGAGAAAAAAGCCTTATCTCCTTGGCTCTATCTTCATATCCTGATCCACGGATTGCTTGTATGGGTTCTACTATGGGATTTCAAATACTGGTTATTGGCCCTTTTACTGATGCTTACGCATGGAGTGATTGATTTGATTAAGCTTTACCTACAAAACGATAAAACAAAAACAAGCTGGTTTTTTGCAGATCAGATCACACACATTTTCAGCATTCTTGTTTTTTGGTTCTTCTGGTTTGATCCTGAGCTTCCACTCAAGGTTTGGACGAGAAACTCGAATATCTGGATTTACATCACTGCAATCCTTTTTTTAACAGTTGTGACAGGTATACTCATTCAGGTTTTGATGGCGAATTGGTCCAAAACCCTGTCTCAAAACGAAGATGAATCCCTCAATAATGCCGGAAAATATATAGGTATCCTGGAGCGTATTTTGGTATTCTCTTTCATTTTGGTCGGTAAATGGGAAGCAATCGGTTTTTTAATTGCTGCAAAATCAGTCTTCCGGTTTGGCGATTTAAAAGAATCCAAAGACCGAAAACTTACCGAATACATCCTAATAGGCACTCTGCTCAGTTTCGGAATTGCCATTGGCACGGGACTGCTAGTTCTGCTGCTCATTGAAAAGACCTAAGCGGATCAATCAGTCCATAATCCCCAACATCAAAATTCAGGTAAATTGGAATAAGAGATCAATTGATCATTTCGTCCCATTTCCCTCCTACTTCGTCACATTTTTTTGATGGGTTCTAAAAGCTGGACTATCCTTGTTCCTGAAAATGATTTGAACCTATGAACAGACAAAAGATGGCATACTACTTTCTGATTATCTGTGGCCTGATATACAATCTTGTCATCAGTTTTCATACGAGTAGCCAACCTGATCAAGAAGCATTTCAAAGCAATTTTTCAAAAGACATCCAAATTTCACAAACAGATTCTATATTCAACAATCTATGAAAGACCATATTTTACCTTTTAGACAAATCGAATGGTGGGTAATTACCTTTCTCTTTGTCAGCATCATTCTTTCGAATGTAATCTCCACTCCTGTTTTCAACCTGAACAGCCAACAGGGTACCATCTATTTTGCCAAAATATTCATCCCTTTGATTTTTATGGCCTCCTTCTTTATGTTTCATATGAAGGTACTTCCTAACTACCAAAAAGACAGAAGAAAAGCCAAATTGATCATCTATACCCTTCTGATTTTCATGGGGTCCTTCATTTTAATTGGGGCATTTTCAGTTTCGGCTGACTTCACCTCAGATTTTTTGATGCCATTTTATTTCAACACCTTGGCCATTTATGCCGGCTATGGCGCCATCATTTACATCCTCAATCAAATCTTACTGTCAAAAGAGGAAAAAGATTTCAGACTCTATAATTTCCTGCGCTTTCTGCTGATTTATCTCTTTGTGGTCATTTTTCTCTTACAATTCCAGAGAATAGCCGGAGAGGCCGTTGCTGTCCTCTTTGTGATCATTCTGCCTTCGATAATCGGTGTAGTGATTTACAACTTCTTTTTGATTTACAGTTTGAAGAAACAAGGCAGAAAAGGAGAATCGACAGCCTATTATGTCTTCTTGGTAGTGATCATGGCGGGAATATTTATCGGAATAGCCATTGCAGAAAATGCCGGCGAAGCCTTAATTGTAGGATTGATTTTGATTGTCTTCATGATGGCCATCATCATTCCTTTCTCCAATTTCTTTTTCAAAAAATACGAGAATTACCTGAGCCAACTGAATACCCTTACCCTAAAAGTAGATCAGGGATCCGCAAACCTCGCATTTCTACGCTCCCAGATCAACCCTCACTTTCTTTTCAATGCCTTGAATACACTTTACGGCACTGCTTTGCAGGAAAATGCTGAAAGAACTTCCGAAGGGATTCAAAAATTGGGGGATATGATGCGGTTTATGCTTCATGAAAACAATCAGGATAAAATTCCTGTGATCAGAGAAAAAGAATACCTGGTCAATTATGTGGATCTCCAAAACCTCAGGATTAAAGACCAGGAAAATATCGAAATCATATTTAACCGAACTGAAGAAGGATGCACAGGTGAGATTGCCCCGATGTTGCTGATCCCTTTTGTAGAAAATGCCTTCAAACATGGGATTAGCCTCCAGAAAAAATCATGGGTGAAAATCAGCTTGAGGTGCTTAGATGGGTCTGTTCATCTGGATGTGAACAACAGCATCCACCGCAGCAATGATGAGGATCCTGAAAAAAAATCATCAGGCATTGGACTTGAAAATGTAAAACAAAGACTGAACCTACTCTATCCCAGTAAACATGAATTAGTGGTGAGGGAAAATGAATTGGAGTATTTTGTACATTTGAGTGTGAAACTTTGAAAATAGACCTTAGACACAAGGCATAAGATACAAGGATCAAAAATAGAGAAATGGAAAGATTTAAAATTTCTACAATCTATCAATTTAAAAATCTTAAAAGGTCTTGGTTGGCCTTAAAATCTGATTTCTAATATTTAAAATACTTGCCCTAATGCTTACGGCAATAGCTATAGATGATGAACCCATGGCTTTGGAAGTTGTGAAGGCACACGCTTCCAAAGTCCCATTTTTAGAATTAAAAGAAACTTTTACCAATGCGATTAAAGCAATGGAGTATATTAAATCAAATCCTGTGGACCTGATTTTCCTAGATATCAAAATGCCGGATATCTCCGGGATGGAATTTGCCACTTTGATTCCAAATGAAACCATGATCATTTTTACCACTGCATATTCTGAGCATGCTGTCAAAAGTTTTGAACTGGATGCCATCGACTATTTATTGAAACCATTCAATCTCAGCAGATTCTTAAAAGCCTGTCAAAAAGCCCAGGAATGGTTTGAATTGAAACATGGTCAAAAAAACGCTTCTGATTTTATTTTTATCAAAACAGGTTTCGAACAGGTGAAAATCAATTTTGATGAATTATTGTACTGCGAAGCAAACGGTAACTATGTGAACTTTCAGACCCCTAACAAAAAAATACTCAGCAGAATGACTTTGGCTGAAACTGAGAAAATACTTCCATCACACTTCCTGAAAACACATCGTTCCTTTCTGGTCAATGCAAAGAAAATTGACAAAATAGAAAAACACCAACTGCACATTGGTAATACGAAAATACCAGTAAGTGGAAGTTATTTTGAAGAACTAATTGGTAAAATCAAATCAGATTACCGGTAATAGGGAAAATACGTAAATCCTTTATCCTGCCAATAATCAATTAAGTGGATTTAAACACCCCTTTTTGTTTTGATTTTCCTGATCATTTTTTTGTAGAAATTCTCATGCTTTTCAATTACAGGATAATTATCCCCTAACAAATACCCATATGGAGCTAAAGAAGGAATTCTTTCAAAAGTAATCTTTAGAAGACCTGCCATAGGAATAAATAAAATCATTCCAGAAACACCCCAAATAAAGCCTCCCAACAATATAGCCATAATAACTGCAAAGGCATTTACCCTGACTCTTGCCCCAACTACTACTGGGGTGATGAGGTTATTTTCAACCAACTGAATCAACCACAACATGAAAAGTGTGGTCAATGGATAAAAAAGACTTTCCGTAGTGAGCAATACATAAAAAACCAACAAAAAGGAGCTTAGTAGTACTCCCACATAAGGAATCAGGTTCATCACAGCAATGAATACAGCAAATAGTAAGAAATATTTGATGCCTAAAAAATAAAAAACAATTCCTGAAATCACACTTACAATAATGGTCACCATCAACATCCCCAAAAGATAGGACTGTATCACTGATCCGGATTCTTTGATGAAACTCAAGACTGGAGGCTCTCCCGTCTTGGAAAGTTTCTTCAAAAATTCCACAAAAAAATCTCTATAATAAAGCATCAGAAAAATAAACAAAGGAATCACACCTAAAAGAACTAGGGATTTACCTGTCTCAAGCAATGCTGCTTCCAGATTAGCCTGACTCAACAAACCTGAAGAGGATTCCATACTGGCCCCTAGACCCAAAAACTCCTCAATTTGGTCTATATAGCCACTCAGTTTAGTTTCAAACGAATCCTTAATTTCAGGAATATCGGTAATCAATCCAATAACCTGATCTGTGAGCACATAAAAAACAGTAATGGCAAGGGAGGAAACCAATATTAAGGTAATTGCTATAGCCAACCCCCTCGGAAGTCTCCTTTCTTCCAGCCAATTTGAAATTGGAAACAAGGCGAAAGCAAAAAAAGCACCCCAAACCAAAGGTACTAGGATAGTAGCCCCAACTTTCATAATCCATATGATCAATACAAAGATGGCCAATGAATAAAAGGTGTTTTGTGTTTTCGATGTTTCGAAGTTGGTCATTATTACATGAATATCTAGAAGCAGTTAAGATACAATCTTGGACTTAAATAAAAAACAAGCCACCTTCTTTCAACACCTCTTCATACCTTTCTGGATCAAATTTGTATAAAAAAGGCGACTTATGGGCTACCCCTTTTTTGACCTCGTCCAGCCTGATGGCAATGCCTGATTTCAGGATTTTTTTCTGGAAATTCCGAGGATCGATTTTTTTACCAAGGATACTTTCATACAACCTCATCATCTCGGGCATTGTGAATTTTTCCGGCAAAAGATTTAACCCAATGGGCTGAAAACTGAGCTCAAGGCGAAGTGCATGTAATGCCTTATCTAAAATATCAAGATGATCAAAAAGCAATTCAGGAACCTCTGCCAAATCCCACCATCTGCATTCTTCAGACAAGGTGTCCGGATTGGGAAAAACCGCTTCAAAATCCACCAAGGCATAGTATCCTACCGATATCGCTCTTTCATACCATAAAGAAGGGTCTATCAAATGTCCCAGCTTCTTTTTGATTTCATTTCCATCATAACGCGCCACCTTTCCAAAAGTATGAAATTGCCTAAGAAAGATTTCATCCAACCCTGTGCGCTCTTTCAACACCCTACTTGCGGCACTATCCAAGGATTCAACTTGATGTATCACACCTCCGGGAAGACTCCAATATTCAGTACCTTTCCATTTCAATAACAATATCTTAAGTGAATTATCATGAAAACCAAATATGGCACAATCCAATGTTAATTGGGGAATTAGGTTTAATTCAGCAGATTCATCTTTTTGCATATCGGGCGAATATTTCATTATGTATTTGATACATAAAAAGTTACTTTATTTGTATTTAGAAATGTTATTACACTTGTGCACTAAATTAAACCTAGACCTCATGAAAAACTATTTTACCTGCCTTTTATTTTCTTTCCCACTGTTGATTTCCACATCACTATCAGCTCAAAAATACCTTAGGGACCATAAGTCCACACCTTTCACTCCAATGCAGATGACACATAACAGCCTTATGCTATCTATTTTTCCAAAAAATTTAATGGAAATAAAGCCTATCCTTTTGTCATGATGTTACACGGAGCAGGCTCTAACCACAGGCTGGCACTAAAAAGAGTGTTTGGATGATGTTTTTCCCAAGAGTGATTTCGGATAAAAAAGTTAGAGAAAGTGATCTGAAAGAAGCAAATTTGAATTTATTTGGAGACAAAAACACCAATAAATAGATCAAGGAAATGTCCGATGAATTACCCTTGCATTTGGACAATACTCAAAAGGAAAATGGGCTATTCTATATTTACCCAAATAATGGCAGATATGTAGCCATCAGCTTTAGATTGCCGTGGTGTGCAGGTGTCGTCAACCAAGGATTCCCTTTTGTTTCCCTGACCCATAGACAATTGGCGGAATTTAAAGACTTCATCCTTTTCAAAGGCTCTGGCGGAAATATCATTTCCACAGGGTTCTTTTACCTTCAATGACAAATCAGTGATGAAGACCGGAAAAAACCTCAAGATAGCAGTGTGATCAAGTTCTAATAAAAACCTTGTTAAATTAATCAAAATAGAAATTTCCCCATCCTTCTATGCTGGGGGATTTTTTTTGAGCAGGTCAAAACAAATATCTACCACTCAAAAATATTAGGCCCCTGTAAAAAAGGCTTTGGATATATTTGTATATGGACAAATCCAAAAAACAAAGTCTATGAAGAAAAGATATTTACTTCCATTAACTTTTGGGGTATTACTAAGCCTACATCTAGAGGCGCAAACCTTGGATGGTTTCACCAAGGACACAGATGAGAAACAACGTCAAATTGAAAAGAAATTTAAAGAAACCGTTGATTTCAGTAGATTTAAGACACACCTAACTGCCATCACTTCTGACCCGCACCCAGCTGGGACTTTAGCGAATGAAAAAGTGAAGGATTACATGGTCGAAAGCATGAAGCAAGCTGGATGGGATGTAAAAGTTTATCCGTATGACTTGTATATGACCAAAGGACAAGGAGAGTCCTTAATTGAACTGGTCTACCCTATAAGGAAACCTCTCAATCAACAGGAATATATTGTCAAAGAAAATCCTTTCTCTACCCATCCCGACCTTCAAAAAGGTTGGAATGCTTATTCAGGAAGTGGAGATGTCACTGCTGAAGTAGTGTATGCGAATTATGGAACCAAAGCAGATTTTGAAAAGCTTAAAGAACTCGGCATAGACCTCAAAGGTAAAATTGTATTGGCCCGATATGGCGGCAACTTCAGAGGCTATAAAGCAAAATTTGCAGAACAATACGGTGCTGCAGGTGTCATCATCTTCACTGACCCAGCTGATTCGGGCTATCCAAGAGGATTGGTATATCCAGAAGGCTTTCTGTTCAATGACAACTCCATTCAAAGAGGTTCACTCCTTACTGTTGACTGGACAGGTGATCCCTTGACTCCATTTGAACCTGCACTTCCTTTGGACAGCAAGACCAAAATCAACAGGTTAAAGCCTGAAGAAGTAAAAGGACTTCATACTATTCCTGTCACACCTATTTCCTATGGTTCTGCACAGGAAATCCTGAGCAGAATGCAGGGCAAGCCAGTTCCTGCTGGATGGCAGGGCGGTCTTCCTTTCACTTACAGATTAGAAGGAGGTCCTGAACTATTGGTAAGGTTAAAAGTAGAACAGGAAAGAGGATTTGTCAGAGCCAACAATGTTATAGGAACTTTAAAAGGAGCTACTAATCCTGATGAGTGGGTAATCCTGGGTTGTCATTATGATGCTTGGGCCTTCGGTTCAACAGATCCTAACTCTGGCACAGCCATGTTACTCAGCATGACGGAGACGCTTGGAAAATTGGCCGAGCAAGGAATCAGACCATCCAGATCCATAATGATCGCACATTGGGATGCGGAAGAACATGGCGTAATCGGGTCAACTGAGTGGGTAGAACAATTACGAGATGAACTGAATGCCAAAGCTGTCGCATATATCAACTTGGATGCTGCTGTAGGCGGTAGAAACTTTGGAGCATCCGCTTCTCCTACCATGAAAAAAATCATCATGGAGTCAGCTAAGGAGGTGGCATACCCGGATTCAGCCAAGACAGTTTATGAAGTTTGGGCAGGACAAAGAGAAGAACCTGTAATTGGAAACTTAGGAGGAGGCTCTGATCATATAGCTTTCTACATGCATGTTGGCGTTCCTTCGATTAATGGAGGCTCAGGTGGTCCCTCACTTTACCACACCAATTATGATGACATGTATTTCTACGAGAAGTTTGCAGACCCAAGCTTTAAAATGGGTGGTACAGTAGAACAAGTAATTGGCATCATCGCTCTTAGACTGGCCAATGCAGATCTTATCCCTTATCACCTGACCAGATATGCCATAGATCTTGACCTCCACTTTGCCAATGCTGAAAAAGGTGTGAAAGGCTTTCATGCTGCTTTTGATGGTTTTGCAAAATCAAAAGAAGTAATCACTTCCCTGAGACAAAGTGCTGAAGCTTTAGAAAACAAACTAAACGAGGCCTTGAAAAATGGCGATTTGGACAGCAAAAAAGCTGCTACGATCAACAAAGACCTCTTGGCGCTAGAAAAGAGTTTTATCGATCCAAAAGGCATGTATTTCGGTAATTGGTACAGATCTCTTTATGCCTCCAATGACCCCTTCAGCGGATATGCTTCCTGGGTGTTGCCGGGGATTCAATATGAAATTGAAATCAAATCTAAAGACAGGTTGAGTGAGTGGGATGACAGATATAGTGCTGCCATTCTGGACCTAAAAAGAAAAATGGATGCCATCGCAGGCAAGATGTAATCAAAGAAAAGGGGCAGATCTTGTGGACTGCCCCTTTTCATTTCTTCACTTTCAAAATCGTTAGATAAATATCACCATATAGCGGAAATCAATTAATCCTTTTTCCCTCTGAAAAGCTCATATTTCAAAAGCCTGCAATCAATAGTGCCATTGTAAAACTCAATTCTCCTGGATGTTCTCAGGCCAACTCTTTTTGCTAAAGCCATATTTCCCGTGAAAATAAAGCCATTGTAGCCAGCACATTTTTGCTTCATGAAATCCCCCATCCGCTTGTATGTAGCAGCCAATTCTTCCTCCTCTCCCAATCTTTCTCCATACTCAGGATTGAAAAATACCACTCCTTCCCCTCCCTCAGGTACAGAAGTTTCTTCGAAGTCACATACTTCAAAATCAATCACTTCTTCCACTCCTGCAACTCCTGCATTTTCTTTGGCAAACAGGATAGCCTGCTCACTCAAATCAGAAGCAATAATCCTAAGATTTGGTTTTTCCATGATTTTGGCTTCCATCTTCGCCCTGATTTTCTGATATACCTCCTCTTCATAACCTAAGATATACATAAAAGCATAATGGTCCCTGTTCAATCCCGGATATCTACCAGTCGCAATCATGGCTGCTTCAATAGCCAAAGTACCTGAGCCGCACATGGGATTAATAAATGGGCTGTGTCTATCCCAATCACTCGCCAAAATGGTAGCAGACGCCAAAGCCTCTAACATCGGTGCGTGGCCCGGGATTTTTCTGTAGCCATGTTTGGCCAAAGTCTCACCAGAGGTATTGATATATATTGATGCCTGAGTCTCTTTCCAGAACATTTGAAATACAGCCCCATCGAAACTTGATCCTGTGTCAGGTCTCCTTCCAAATTTCTCCCGAAACCTATCTACAATAGCATCTTTGATTTTGACATTGACAAATAAAGGATTGTTCACAGATTCATTATCGACATGGGAAACCACTGAAAAGTAAGTATCCACATCAATATATTCCTCCCAAGGCAATGCTTTGACCCTTCTGTATATATCATCTGCTTTGTGCAGGTAAAAAGATTTTATTTCATAAAGCACATGACTTGCTGTACGCAAATGAAGATTCAAATAAATGCAGTCGTTTAATGAAGCATATAACTCTATATGGGTACGGAAAACTTCTTTGGGCTTGAATCCCAACTCCAATAACTCCTGCTCCAAATAAGGTGCAAACCTGTCTTTGCAGGTTATTGCCACTTTTCCTTTAAGGTCAAAATCAATCATGGAGCAAAAGTAATCAATTGTAGACAGCTCCTATGATTTTGATCAGAATAATCATTCATCTGTAGTAATCACAATGGTCTCATGCAGCATGGGGCTGACCATAAAATATCCCAAAGGTTCAAGCTCACCTTTGACCAATCTAATATTTGATTCTGGATTTTGAGGCGGCGGACTGAACAAGCCCCCGTCATTGAAAAGCAAACTGACCAATTGATTCAAATAATCAAAAGCATCCCTATTGAGTCGGAAAAGCTCCAATCTGACTTTATCATTCTCCTGAAAAGTAAACCCATTCAATTCAAACCCTCTATTTAAGATGGAAGTGCCAAAAGTATCATCAAATAACAAGTAATCATTCCTCCTATTCAGCAAGGTGTCATTCCTTACGACCCGGATCCTGTAGAAATTATTTTCAGTAAAAGGAATATCCCCATACATGGTCAAGTAGTATCCTTCTTCTCTAAACAAGCGCTCATCCTTAAATTCGTATGTAATACTATCCAACCGTGGAGGTTCTAACAAAATACCCTCTGACTGATATTCATCATCACCAATCTTCACTGAAAGGCGATAAGAATCTCCAATAATGCCACCTATGTTATTGATTGGCAGATACCTGTCGACCTGATGGGAAAACCTGAAAGGTACAACCTGTCCATTCCTCAAATTGGTCACCATAACCTGGGCGTCCATAATAACTTCATTTGCATCTTCGTCATAAAAATCACGGGAACGCGTCACCTTAACATAATTGACATTGCCCAAATTAGTCCAAACCCCTTCAATCACAGGTCTGGCGTCTATTGTTCTCAGCTCCAGGAATACCTCTTCCTGACAAGAATAAAGGACTATAACCAATATCAACAACACTATCTTTCTCATATCAAAACTCAAAATTATAGGTAATCGCAGGCAGGAATGTAAACAAATAGGTCATCACAACACCAGGCCTTCTACTGAATATTTCTTCCCCTGAACTCGTATCAAAATTGATCTGATCATTTAAGATATCCGTAAACTGGTAAGAAAAGGGGTTTTTTCTGCCATATAAATTGTAAACGCTGAAATTCCAACTTCCTCTCCACTTCCTTCCTTTATTGATGTTTTTCCAGGTAACGGATGCATCCATTCTGTGATAATCCGGGAAACGGTCCTTATTTCTTTCATTTCCATATAGTGCCACTCGTTGATTGTCCACCTCATAAGAACCAATTGGGAAAGTGACAGCCTGACCTGTGGTGTACACAAAAGTCATATTGGCCGACCATCTTTTGGAAAATTCATGGCTAAGAACCAAAGTAATATCATGAGGTCTGTCAAACCTCGGATTGTACCATTTGTTCTCACTTATCCCTTCAATCTTTCTCCAAGTCCTGGAATAGGAATAACTCAACCATCCGGTGGTTTTTCCAATATTTTTTCTGATCAAAAACTCAATACCATAAGCATATCCTTTTCCTGCCAATATTTCTGTTTCCACATTATCCGTAAACAAAACACTGGCACCTGGTCTGAGATCAATAATATTCTGAAAATCCTTGTAATACCCTTCTAAAGACAACTCCCATCTATCGTTAGCCAAGTTCTTGAATAATCCCATGGAATATTGATCTCCCCGTATAGGAGGTATATATAAGCCTGCAGGAATCCACCTGTCTAAAGGAAGTCCTGCTGAACTATTGGTTGCTACCTGAACGAATTGGAAATTTCTGTTGTACGAACCTTTAATAGATAAATCATCGCTGACCAAATAGCGAAATGAAGCCCGAGGCTCCAAACCTTGGTAAAACTTCATATTCTCCAATCTGCCATATGCAATACTGTCCAAGATTGAAGCATCAGGGGAAGGGTTTCCTCCCTCATACAAATACTTCACCCCTTTACCCACTTGATTGTAAATGGACCATCTCAAACCACCTTCAACCCTCAACCTATCACCGATGTTGGAGGAAACGGATATAAAAAAGTTGTTTTGAAGCCCATTCCTTGGATTGGTACCAATCGGATCAATCACTGAATTCTCGCTAGGCTGTAAATTGACAGGAGCAAAATGATACAATTGTGAATGTACTCCCCATTGCAGGATAGATTGCTCATTGGGTTGGAAATTCCATTGGGCCTTGATTCCTGATTCTGAAATCACATTATCCCATTTGAACCCACTGTCTTCGTCTGAAAACCCAACTTCATATTTATATTGGCTATGATAAGTGTTCAGATCAAAAAATGCCTGCTCATTGATATTTCTGGTCCAGACAATTGAATTGACCCAGTTTTGCCATCCAAGCCCAAATTGCGCTGAAAGGCCAAGAAAATCTGAACCAAAATAATTGGAAATACTTATTTTATCTTTTTCACCAATTCTGAAAGTGAATTTCCCACTCAAATCATAAAAATACAGATCATTATTATTGATATCTTCATTAGGGGAAAGCCGAAGAAACATATCCGCATAGGTCCTTCTTGCTGAGATAGCAAAGGAACTCTTTTCAGAAAACAAAGGTCCATCCAGGCTCAACCTTGAACTGATAGTACCAATTCCCCCTTCTCCCTTAATTTTTTGATAATTTCCCTCTTTCAAAGACACATCTATGACAGAGGAAATCCTTCCGCCAAAATTTGCAGGGATGTTCCCTTTATAAAATTCAACTCCCTGAAGTGCGTCCGGGTTAAAGACTGAAAAGAAGCCAAAGAAATGTGAGGGATTGTAAATAGGCGCACCATCAATTTGCACCAAATTCTGATCCGCAGAACCCCCTCTCACAAATAAGCCGGTAGTTCCCTCTCCTGCTGTTTGCACACCTGGCAAAAGCTGAAGACTTCTTAATAAATCCACCTCACCAAACAATGCGGGAATATTTTTGATCGTTTCAATAGGGACAACAGATTTACCCATTTCCAAACCTTTGACGTTTTGGTCCGGCATCCTATCCCTTACGATTACTTCCTCCAAAGACAATTCCTCAGGTTTCAGAAAAAACCTCAATGGCTTTTCTAAATCCTTGACAGTAATGGTCCGAATGGACTCTTCAAATCCGATAAAGGAAACAACAAGTTTGGCAGGCAATTCAATTGACTTAATCGAAAAAAAACCATTGATATCAGTGACCACTCCTTTTTGTGGCTCTGATTCCCAATATACGTTTGCCCCAGGTAATGGATCCTCATTGCCTATCTCAAGGACTGTTCCTTGGATTATCGAATCGGATTGGGAGTACACGGAAAAGCTGAATAGAAAACAAACAAAACCTAGCAAAGCAGGTAAAAATCTCATGGTTTATGCAATCTTTTGATAGAGTAACGAATAAGTGCCTTTGGCTGTTGAAAATTAGATCAATATTTTCTTAATCCTTTTCTTTTCATCAATATTTTATAATTTCAGGCCATGATATGGGCATTTCCGGATATTGAGCTTACAATTTGGTTGGCAGTTGTTTTTGGACTGCTTTATCTTGTGTACTTATACAGGTTTTATTTAATAAACAAAAAGCTGGAAGTCAGTAAACACAGGTTACTGATCAAACTCCTGCTCAGGGCAAGTTATTTTGTTTTATTCTTGATAGCACTGTCAGGTCCTTCCATTGGCACCTCAATGAAGGAAATCAAAGAAGAGGGTAAAGACATATTCATAGCCATCGACCTTTCTCAATCCATGAATGCTACTGATATCGGTCCTAACAGGCTTCAAAGAATAAAGTTTGAGCTGAAAAACCTGGTAAAACGATTTGCTGGAGACCGAATAGGACTGATCATATTCAGTTCAGAAGCCTTCATACAATGCCCGCTGACTTTTGACCAAAATGTACTTCAATTACACCTAGACGGGCTTAATACTGGCTTGGTCCCCAATCAGGGAACTGATCTCAGCGCGCCACTAACTTTGGCATTGAATAAATTTGAGGTAGAAGAAAATAATGAGGTTAAGTCAAAATCAATCATTCTGATTTCAGATGGTGAAGATTTTGGCGATAGTTTCAGAGACATTACAACCAAACTCAGTGATGCAGGAATAACCGTTTTCAGTCTGGGAGTTGGTACTACGCAAGGGAGTACAATCCCAAGAGGAAATGGGTTGATTATAGATCCAAATACCAAACAACCTGCAATCAGTAGATTGGAATCTGCTAATTTGAAATCAATCGCAGTACAGACTTCCGGCCAGTATTTCGAGTTGTCAGATGAAGTTCAGGAAATTCCGGATTTGATGCTGGCAATAGAGCGTGTAGAAGGTACAGTTACCGGTTCCCGTATGATTGAGGCTTCGGCCAACAAATACTTCTATTTCTTATTGGTTGGTCTCTGTTTGGCAGTTTTGGATATGATACTTCCATTTAAAACAATTAAATTGTAATCCCGTCTATACAGTAAACATGATGTTGAGAATTCTTCTATTTGTCCTTCTATTGATACCTTCTTCCTGGACAGAAATCGGAAGGAAAAATACCGCCATCAAGGCTGCTGCAAGAAGTTATGCGGAGGCAGATTATGCCGAATCAGTCAATAATCACCTCTTATTATCTTCTGATTTTGGCATCAATAGTCCTGCATCAAATTTCAATCTGGCATTAAGCTACCATTATAATGAACAAGTGGAAGAAGCTCAGAGAACTTATCAAAGTCTTTTAAGCGCTTCCGATCCTTTTGTGGCTTCTTTCGCATCTAACCAAAACGGAATAATCCTAGCGCAACAGAATAAATATGAAGAAGCATTGGCTGCCTTCAAATACTCTCTGATCAAAGATCCCACAAATGAACAGGCAAGATACAATTATGAACTGTTAAGCAGATGGCTGGAAGAAAACCCTGAACAAGAGCAGCAGGACCAAGGAGAAAACGAAGAGCAACAGGACGAACAACAAGAGCAGCAGGATCAGGATCAACAAAAAGACAGTCAGGAGAAAAAGGATGGTGAGGGAGATGAGGAAACCGAAGAAGATGAAGCTTCCGAATCTCAGAAAAAAGAAGATAAAACGGGAGAGAAATCCCAACAGGAAAAAGAGTCAGAGGAAGCTTCCGACCTTGAATCTGACCTGAGTGATAGAGAAAAAGCGATGGAGAAGCTGAAGGAAAAGCTTCAGGAAATGAACCTTACTCCAGAACAGGCATCGCAAATTTTGGAAGCCATGAATGCTGCTGAGTTGAGGTATATTCAGCAAAACACTAAAAAACCATCCAAGAGACCAGATAAAGGTTTACCTGATTGGTAATCTAGCCAAGAACTTCTCTGGTTTAAAACCAAGGCTTACCTAATAGTGTTCTTGAATATTGTCTAATCCTCTACATTAACTTTGAATTATTTCACATCTAAAATATAAACCCAAATGAAAGAAGTATATATCGTATCTGCGGTAAGAACCCCGCTCGGAAGTTTTGGAGGCAAATTATCAGGTCTTTCTGCTACCGAATTGGGCAGCATTGCTATCAAAGGCGCTTTAAAAAAAGCAGGCGTTGACCCTTCTGAGGTTCAGGAAGTGATCATGGGGAATGTACTTTCCGCTAATCTTGGACAGGCTCCTGCCAGACAGGCGTCAATTGGTGCTGGCATTGGTTATAATGTACCCTGCACTACTGTCAACAAAGTATGTTCTTCAGGTATGAAAGCGGTTATGTTTGCTGCCCAATCTATCATGACCGGTCAGAATGACCTGGTCGTTGCAGGAGGTATGGAAAGCATGTCCAATGTGCCTTATTATGTACCAAAAGCAAGATTCGGATACAAATACGGAAATGCTGAATTGGTTGATGGATTGGCAAAAGATGGTCTTTTCGAAGTTTATTATAAATTCCCAATGGGTAACTGTGCTGACAACACAGCCAAAGAAATGAATATCAGCAGGGAAGATCAGGATACTTATGCAATCCAATCCTATACCCGCTCAGCTGAAGCATGGAAATCGGGAGCTTTCAAAGATGAAGTGGTTCCGGTAGAAATCACAGGAAGAAAAGGTGAAACCATCATCATCGATGAGGATGAGGAATTCAAAAATGTCATGTTTGACAAAATCCCTTCCCTTAGACCGGTTTTTGATAAAGAAGGTACTGTGACTGCGGCCAATGCTTCTACGATGAATGATGGTGCTTCCGCATTGATTTTAGCAAGCAAAGAGAAAGTGCAGGAATTAGGCCTTAAACCAATAGCCAAAATCAGAGGTTTTGCAGATGCTGCACAAGACCCGATCTGGTTCACAACTGCTCCAGCTTTAGCCATTCCAAAAGCCATCAAAAATGCAGGTTTAACAGAAAATGACGTTGATTTTTATGAAATCAATGAAGCTTTTGCGGCGGTGGCAATTGCAAATCAGAGACAACTGAACTTAGACAACGACAAACTCAATGTTTACGGTGGTGCAGTGTCTCTTGGTCACCCACTAGGCGCATCAGGGGCAAGGATAATTGCAACACTCAACTCTGTTCTTCATCAAAAGAACGGTAAAATCGGTGTAGCCGGTATCTGTAACGGTGGCGGAGGTGCATCGGCAATTGTGATCGAAAAAATTTAATGAATTATTATTATTCCCTTTGATTAGGAACTGGTTCTCTTTCTTTATGCGTAATAGTTTATTGTTCATCTTTTACCTATTGTCACATGCCTCAGTGGCACAAGAATGGGTAAGAACTTATTATGATCAGGAAAAAACACAGCTTAAGGAAGTTTACCAACAAATCAACGGAACAGCACAGGGAGACTACCGCCTCTATTATGAGGACGGTAGTCTTGCTGTTATCGGACAATTGGAGAATGGTAATAAAGAAGGGCTATTCGTGGATTTTTTTCCTAATACAAAAGACACCCTTCGAACAATCCAATATGTCAATAATTTAAAACAGGGCATTTCTGTCAGCTATTTTGCCAATGGAAATGTTTCGCAAGAGTTACATTATGTCCAAGATCAAATTGAAGGGGACGTCATCACTTATTATGAGTCAGGTGAGGTCAACAAGAAAACTGCTTTCAAGGCAAATAAACCAAACGGCTTGTCCTTTGAATACGACATTGATGGGAAATTAATGGAGAAAGCCATTTTTAGCGAAGGATTGTTGAATGGTGTGAAAGAAATTTATGATGAAAATGAACAATTGATTTCCAGTACTTCCTACAAAATGGGAGTGATCCATGGAGAACAAATAAGTTATCATCCTGATGGGAAATTAAAATCAAAATTCAACTACAAAAACGGATACCTACACGGCGAGTCCATCTCTTATTATCCGAATGGTCAAATTTCAAGGACGGGAAAATATAATAACGGTAACCCAATCGGTCCATTTAAAAGTTATCATGAAAACGGCCAACTGGCAGAACTGGCCAATTACAAAAAAGGAAACCCTATAGGGGAAACTATTTCTTATTATGATAGTGGAGAAAAGCAGGAAATTGTATCGTATGATAATTTTGGCCGGATCAGTAAAATCATTTCATTTTACAAAAACGGTAAAAAAGAAACTGAGATCAATTTCAGAAATGGTAGAGAGGAAGGGCTGGCAAGCAAATTCTTCGAGTCAGGTCAAATCAAAGAGACAATACCATACAGCAATGGGCTTCCTCATGGAGTTCAGAAAATTTATAACCAAGATGGCAGACTCCTTACCGAAAGGGAGTTTAAAAATGGCAGATTGATCTTGACCACAGACCATCAGTAAAAGATTTTAAGAAGTTTTAGTAAAAACAAAGTCCCAAAACAAAGGTCTTTTTCTATTTTTGTTCAATTGATTAAAAACTATGAGCGCTGCAATAAAAGAAACAAACTTTCAGTTTCCTGGACAGATCGGTTTCTACAAAGGAAAAGTCAGAGATGTGTACATCTTTGAGGACAAATTAGCCGTCGTGGCATCAGACCGCATTTCAGCATTTGATGTTGTGCTCCCCAAAGCCATACCGCATAAGGGACAAGTCTTGAATCAAATTGCAGCTAAATTTCTTCAAGCTACTTCAGACATTGTCCCAAACTGGGTTACTTCGGTACCGCATCCACAGGTCACGATAGGCAAGAAATGTGAGCCATTCAAAGTGGAAATGGTCATCAGAGGCTACCTTGCAGGCCATGCCGCAAGGGAATACAAAGGAGGGAAAAGAATGATCTGTGGTGTTCCTTTACCAGAAGGATTGAGAGAAAACGACAGACTGCCTTCACCAATCATCACCCCTACGACAAAAGCCTCTGAAGGCCATGATGAGGATATATCCAAGGAAGATATCTTGGCCAAAGGAATAGTAAGCCCCGAAGATTACGCAATCCTTGAAAAATATACGCATGCGCTCTATAAAAGAGGCAGCCAAATGGCAAAGGATAAAGGCTTGATCCTTGTCGATACAAAATATGAGTTCGGGAAGTTCGGAGACGATATTTTACTTATTGATGAAATCCACACGCCTGACTCTTCAAGGTATTTCTATGCAGACAGTTACGATGCCCTTCAGAAAGCGGGGCAGCCACAAAGACAGTTATCAAAAGAATTTGTAAGGCAATGGTTAATTGCAAATGGATTTCAGGGAAAAGAAGGACAGGCTGTTCCGGAAATGCCAGATGAATTCATTGAAGAGATCTCAGCAAGATATATTGAACTTTACGAAAAAATCACCGGAGACAGTTTTCAAAAAGGTCTTACTAAGGACTTAGAAAACAGTATTGAAAAAGCTATCTTAGCAAACTTATAAAGTATATACAACAGTTATGAAATATTCAGTAGATAAAAAAGAACAATACGTCATATTCACGCCATTAGAGGAAAAGCTTGACTCAGCTCTGTCTCCTAAATTGAAATCCGAATTATTGACTGTAAACGCAGAGGGTTATAACAACCTGGTAATCGACATGAGTCAGGTAAAATACGCAGATTCCAGTGGTTTGAGTGCGCTTTTGGTAGGCAATAGGGAATTCAGCAGAAACGGCGGAATCTTTGTGGTCGCAGCTCCTCAGGACCATGTCATGAAACTGATTAAAATATCCATGTTGGATAAGGTCTTTCATATCGTAGACACTATTGAAGAAGCCGCTGAAGCTGTTTTTATTCATGAAATTGAAGGAAAAGAAGGCGAGGAAGAAGAAGATTAATTTTGGAATTTCAAGTAACAATATTGGGGTCTAACTCCGCAATACCAGCGCACGGGAGGAACCAAACCTCCCAGCTGGTCAATATTGGGAATACATTTCTCCTGATAGATTGTGGAGAAGGAACCCAGATCCAGTTACGGAAATTTAAACTTAAATTCAGCAAAATAGATTTCATTTTTATTTCCCACCTGCATGGAGACCATTACTTCGGCCTCATGGGATTGATTTCAAGTTTTCATCTACACAAAAGAACCAAACTGCTTACCATCTTTGGTCCTAATGGACTTGATGAAATCATCACAGTTCAACTCAAACATTCCAATACCAGATTAGGATTTCCTTTAAGGTTCATTCCCACAGACTCCGAGTCTCCAAGTCTGATCCTGGAAGAAAAAAATTTTAAGGTTTTTTCTTTTCCTTTGAAACATAGACTGCCTTGTACAGGTTTCCTTGTACAGGAAAAAGATGGTCTAAGGAACCTCATCAAAGAAAAAATCTTGGGAAAAAAATTGCCTTTAGAAGCCATTACTTCTCTGAGAGAAGGAAATGACTACTGTGATGAGGAAGGGAATACCCTGTACAGTGTTGAAGAATACACCTATCCCCCAAAACCTTTAAGAAGCTATGCTTATTGTTCCGATACAGTATTTGATCTGGAATTAATACCGCATGTTCAGGGATCAAGCTTACTTTACCATGAAGCCACTTTTGGGAACGATGAGGAAAACAGAGCTAAAGAAACCTTTCACAGTACAGCCGCACAGGCAGGGATAATCGCATGTAAGGCCAATGTAAAAAAACTGCTGATCGGACATTATTCGACGCGATACTTGGACTTACTTCCTCTTCTGAAAGAAGCGCAAGCTGAATTCCCTGAGACTTATCTTAGTGAAGAAGGCGTCACCTACCTTATTGATTGAAGCTTTTTCCCTAAACGTCATATCCATGGAAAAAATCACCTCGGAAAAAGAATACCAGTCTAAGAAAACCAATCTATTTATTATCCTTAGTGGTATTTTCCTTACCAATGCAATCCTGGCCGAAATCATCGGTGTCAAAATATTCTCTGGAGAAAGAACTTTGGGTTGGGAGCCTGCTGGGTGGACTTTTTTTGGGGAATATGTCCTCGATTTCAACTTGACAGCCGGAGCTGTTATTTGGCCGATTGTTTTTATCACCACTGACATTATCAATGAATATTATGGTAAAAAGGGTGTCAGAAAAATCAGTTTTGTCACAGCCTTTTTCATAGCGTATATCTTTATCATCATTGCATCAGTTACTAACCTTCCCCCTGCCCCATTTTGGCTGGAAGTGAACAGTCCGGATTCAGAAGGCAGGCCTTTTGACATTGATTATGCTTTTAATGTCATCTTTAGACAGGGCCTTGGAATCATATTAGGTTCCCTTACTGCGTTCCTACTTGGGCAGTTGATAGATGTTTTTGTGTTTCAAAAGCTAAGAAAAATAACCGGACCAAAAATGATATGGTTAAGAGCGACAGGTTCTACTCTGGTTTCCCAGTTTTTTGATTCTTTTGTGGTTTTGGGCATTGCCTTTTATATGTTTGGTAACTGGTCCTGGGCTCAAGTGGTATCAGTGGGCATCATCAATTACATCTACAAATTTGGAGTAGCCATTTTACTTACTCCATTACTATATGTAGGTCACTACCTTATTGATCGTTATTTAGGGAAAGAAATTGCTGAAAAAATGACCAAAGAAGCATCTGAGGATACTTCATTTTTATAGAATTTTGGATTCTCAATTTGACTAATTACCTTTCAAGGAAACATTCCCTTGATTTCATGCTTGAAGACTTAGACAACAGCACTTTAAATTTCAATCAGGACTCCCTTTTTCTCTTAAACATATCTTTAGCTGTCATCATGTTTGGTGTAGCACTTGACTTACAGGTAAAAGACTTCAAGTATATCGCCAAGAATCCAAAATCCTTTGCCATTGGTATTGTATCTCAATTTTTCTTTCTTCCCTTACTCACCTTAATACTTGTGCATATCCTGCAACCTCCTCCTTCTGTGGCTTTGGGAATGTTTTTGGTTGCGGCCTGTCCAGGAGGTAATGTTTCAAATTTCATAACTCACTTGGCAAAAGGTAATACAGCCTTGTCAGTTTCGCTAACAGCATTCTCTACCGCATTTTCAATAGTCCTTACTCCATTCAATTTTGCACTCTGGGCCGGTTTTTATGGACCAACAGCTGATTTACTGAAAGAAATTTCTTTGTCCTATTTTGAAGTTTTCCAAACTGTCGCCTTGATTTTAGGCATTCCTCTGGTCTTGGGTATGTATATCGGTTCCAAATACCCAAATTGGTCTAAATCTGCCAGTAAGATCCTTAAACCGGTAAGCATCCTTATTTTCGCGGGTTTTGTAGTTATCGCATTTATTGGCAATTATGACCAGTTCCTCAAATTCATCAACCTGATTTTCTTCTGGGTGCTGGCCCATAATTTTGTTGCATTATTTTCGGGAATATCTTTGGCCAAAGTGTTCAGACTCCCTATGGAAGACACCAAAACCCTCACTATTGAAACAGGAATACAAAATTCCGGGTTGGCATTGGTTCTGATTTTTATTTATTTTGACGGACTTGGAGGCATGGCCATTATCGCTGCCTGGTGGGGCATCTGGCACATTATTTCAGGAATGAGCCTGGCCTTTATCTGGAAGAATCAGAGCAGCAATGGTGCTCTTAAAGTAGTCAACAAATAAAGGAAGGGTTGTTAATATGAAAAATGCTTTTAATTCAGCACTGCGTTTAATCGTCAAATTGGCTCTAAACCTTTACTTTAGAAAAATCAAAGTATTTGGACAAGAAAACATCCCAAAAGGGAAAGCTGTCATCATCGTCGCCAATCACCAAAATGCCTTGATAGACCCCATCTTGATCGCTACCCATACCCCATTAAAACCCCATTTCCTAACCCGAGCATCAGTTTTTAAAAACCCTATCGTAGCCAAAATGCTGGATTTCATCAGAATGATCCCAATATACCGGGTGAGAGATGGGATTGACAACATGGGCAAAAACAAAGAAACTTTTGATAAAAGTGTCAATATTCTTTTGGAAAAGGGGTCAATCCTGATTTTTGGTGAGGGAAACCACAGTCTTCATAGGAGTTTAAGGCCTCTGAAAAAGGGGTTTTCCAGAATTGCTTTCCAAGCATTAGAAGCTGACCCTGAACTGGATTTGGTCATTTTACCAATCGGGATCAATTTCAGTAATCACAAAAAATCAGGAAGCAAAGTTGGCATATATATCGGAGAGGCTTTTCCAGCCAGAGATTTTTACCCAAAGCATGAAGCCATAATGACTGAAACTCACAAGAGAATGCAACCCCTGGTCACCACGCTTCCGGAAGATAATTATGAACAATGGGTAAAGACGATGGTAAAGCATAAAATAGATCTGACAAACCCGATTGAAGTAGAGAGATTCTTTAACAGTAAACCTGCATTAGCCGAAGGAGAAACGATATCAAGCCCCTATTTCACCAATAAGGTAATGAAAGTCCTGCATTTCCCTGTTTACTGGACATGGCTCAGCATCAAATCCAAAATCAAGGACCCCACTTTTACTGCAACCTTTAAATTTGTAATTGGATTGGTTTTTGTTCCGGTTTGGTACCTGATCCTTTTTTCAGTGCTACTTGTTTTAGGCTGGTCAGAATGGCTGCTTCCTTGGTCATTTTTGGGCGTCATCTACTTGATCAGCAATACAAATGGTCCCTCTTAAGTAATTAATTGGTGCATTAGATCCAATACCGGCTAGAAAGCTTTTCCAAATTTTCTATCTTTGGAAGTAAGAATTATAAACCCAAAAAATATAAATCATGGAACAGGATTTTCTTCCCATTAATGGGACAGATTATGTAGAAATGTATGTTGGCAATGCTAAGCAATCAGCGCTTTACTATCAATATGCATTTGGTTATGAATTGATAGCCTATTCCGGCCCTGAGACAGGCGTAAGAGATAGGGCCTCCTATGTATTAAAACAAGACAAAATCAGACTGGTATTGACCACACCTCTACAGGAAAACCATCCTATTGCTGACCATATCAAAAAACATGGTGATGGGGTCAAAGTTTTGGCTTTATGGGTAGATGATGCTGAAAAATCATGGAAAGAGACCACTTCAAGAGGAGCAGTTTCTTATGAAGAGCCGAAAACATTAACAGATGAATTTGGAGAAGTGAAGGTAGCTTCTATCAGGACTTACGGTGAGACCATCCACACTTTCGTCGAAAGAAAAAATTATAAAGGCGTATTCTTACCTGGATTCAAGGAAAGAAAAAGTGAATATAAATCCACTCCTATTGGCTTAAAATATATTGATCACTGCGTGGGTAATGTAGGCTGGGGTGAAATGAACAAATGGGTGGATTTCTATGAGAAAGTGATGGGATTCAACCTTTTGATCACTTTTGATGACAAGGATATCTCTACAGAATATTCAGCCTTAATGTCCAAAGTAGTCTCTAATGGCAACGGATTTATTAAATTCCCGATCAATGAGCCTGCAGAAGGGAAGAAAAAATCCCAGATTGAGGAATACTTGGACTTTTACAACGGACCAGGCGTACAGCACATGGCCATTGCTACGGATGATATCATCCATACAGTTTCCGAGTTGAGAAAAAGAGGAGTGGAATTCCTGGAAGTACCAGCCGTCTATTATGATGACCTATTCGAAAGAGTAGGAAAAATAGATGAAGACCTTCAGCCTCTCAAAGACCTCAATATTTTGGTTGACCGAGATGAAGAAGGGTACCTGTTGCAAATTTTCACCAAACCTGTCCAAGACCGACCTACCTTATTCTATGAAATTATTCAAAGAAAAGGAGCTCGCTCCTTTGGAAAAGGCAATTTCAAGGCACTTTTTGAAGCTATAGAGAGAGAACAGGAATTAAGAGGAAATCTCTAAGAAAACACTCAAAATTTAAACTGGCTTTTGGTCTATGTTCGCATGGATCAAAAGCCTTTTTCTTTATTTTGATTATCCGCAATTTTGTTGGTAGAATAATTAAATAACTGAAAATAAGTTAAATATCCATTATTATCAATCTTCGGTCTTAGGTATCTACCACCTACTTGTGGGTAGACAACCTTCAAAGGAAATTTGGCTACTGGTTTCGTGCCGGATAATCATTTTTTTTATAAAATTTCCCTTATTCTGCTGATTTCAAAAAACAAGTGCAAAAAAATTATTCACCTAAAAAAATAGGGTTTTTATACTTGAATTAAAACTATTTTTTTATTTTTACAAAAACTCACTTTTATATGAAAAAACATTATCTCATATTATTGACAGTAATAGCATGTGCTTGCGGAAAATCATCAAACTTGGAAGTTAAAAACAACGGGTTCCAGTTATTGGTTGACCAGGATACTGTGCTGATTGATTCTAAAGGTGAGATTTTGATGGCAGCTGTAAACATGTATATTTATGATTTGAGCCCAGATAGAAACCTCTTGTACAGTTTTGATCGAAAAACAAACTCACTTGAAATACTTGACCTTGCAAACGAAAAATTAGTCGAACAAAGAAAATTTGCCACTGATGGCCCCGATGCAGTGAGCCGTTTCCCTCAAAAACTTCTTTCATTCGGTAATGACGAGATTTTGATCATGGGCTTTGAAAAAAGCGGGATTTACACCACTCAAGGTGAATTTGTAAAAGAACTGGCCTTAAGTCCGACGATGTACCAACAGCCTGAGGAAATTAAGGACTTTGGCTTCCGAAGCGATTTCATTTTTCTTAATGATTCTACCGTATTGACAGGAATCATGAGCTTTCAGGATATTTATCCCTACCTGGTAAGACTTCATTTGAATCAAAAGGCATTGAGCCTCATTAAATTTGATCCCATTAAAGAACTTGAAAAATTCAAAATCGAGGTTGAAAATCCAAAAATAATATATACAGGTAGTTTTAATCAGGTGAAATCAGGAGACAAAATTTTGATCTCTTCGAATTTTTTCAACGACGTCTATATTCTGAATCCTGATAATGGGGAATTTACCCATCAAACATTCAAAAGTGAATTAACTGCAAATGCCAAGACTACAGGACATAAATCCATGGTCTCCACTCCTGAAGAGTTCAGAGAAGAAATGAAATTGCTCAATCAACAAATTGAATTTGGAAGATGGCTCTGGGATGAAAGCACACAGCATTTTTATAGATTATCCTTTTACAAATTACCCGATGAGGAAAACGAAGATTTGGCAAATGTTTACTTAACCGTTTTCGACCAAGAACTCAACATGCTGGGTGAAAAAATGATACCTGACTACCGAAAAGTCCCTGGAACATACTTTGCCAAAGATGGCGCTATCTGGATCCATGAAAACTTGGATGACGAGTTGGGATTTGTCAGAATAAAAATCAATCAGGGGCTATAAACTTTACCTTTTCAAAAATCATCAATAAGCAGAGAGCTACTTTTGAAACAAGCATATTTTGATAAATAATTGACTTTTTTCTATTATTCAAGTCTATAATTTATGGCATTATTTGCCGATTTTTCTAAATTGGAGATTCATTATTTAATTTTTCCCATATGACTACAATTGACCCTATGATCATAGCCAAAGCACAAAGCTGGCTGAACGGTAACATTGACAAAAAAAGCAAACAAAAAATACAGGCTTTGCTTGATGCACCTGATAAGACTGAATTAATCGATTCCTTTTATAGGGATCTGGAGTTTGGTACCGGTGGCCTAAGAGGTATCATGGGCGTTGGTTCCAATAGGATGAATGTCTATACGGTAGCGATGGCTACTCAAGGACTTGCCAATTACTTATTAAAGTGCTTTCCAGGTGAAGATATCAAGGTGGCCATTACCCACGATTGCCGCATCAACAACACCCTTTTTGCTGACACAACTGCGAATATTTTTACCGCAAATGGCATCAAAGTAAAATATTTCAGGGAGTTACGACCCACACCCATGTTGTCTTTTGCGATCAGATATTTTGGTTGTAAAAGTGGCGTAATGGTCACAGCTTCCCATAATCCTAAAGAATATAATGGCTACAAGGCCTATTGGGATGATGGTGGACAGGTAGTGGCTCCCCATGATAAAAACATCATCGATGAGGTTCAAAAAATCACTTCCTTCGATAATGTGAACTGGGATAAAAATGACAGCTTAATCGAATACATTGAATCAGATTTTGATCAAATTTATCTGAATGAAGTCAAAAAACTGAGCTTGTCCCCAAATGAAATCATGCTGGAAAAGAACATGCCTATTGTCTTCTCTCCTATTCATGGAGCCTCAGGTAAAATGGTACCTGCTGCGCTGAAAGCTTTTGGATTTAAAAATATCCATGTGGTCAAAGAACAGGCTGAGCCTGATGGTAATTTCCCGACCGTTATCTACCCTAACCCTGAAGAAGCTGAGGCTCTGACCATGGCTTTGGAATTAGGTAAAAAAACTGGCGCAGAATTGATATTGGCCTGTGACCCTGATGGCGACAGGTATGCAGCATGTGTACCTGATGGTAAGGGCGATTATGAACTTTTGAACGGAAACCAAACCGGTTCTTTGTTGACGTATTATCTTTTGAATAAATGGAGAGAACATGGCAGGCTTACTGGACATGAATTCATGGTCAACACTATTGTCACCACTGAATTGATAGATGAAATCTGCAAAGGATTCGGGGTAACCTGTTATTCTGTTTTGACCGGATTCAAAAACATCGCAGAAGTAATCCGCAACTTGGAAGGTAAAAAACAATATATCGGAGGTGGAGAAGAGAGTTATGGCTATTTAGTTGGAGATTTCGTGAGGGACAAAGATGGCGTATCAGCCTGCGCCATGGTTTCCGAAATTGTTGCCTATTACAAGACCAAAGGTATGACGGTAAGGGATGTCTTGGCTGAAATTTACATGCAGTTTGGATTCTATAAGGAATCCTTGATCTCTGTGACCAAAAAAGGCAAGGATGGCGCTGAACAAATTCAGGCATTGATGGCTGGATTTAGAACCAACAGACCTACTGAAATGAATGGCATCAAGGTGGTCAAAGTAGTGGATGTGAAGGAAAGTAAAATCTATGATCTTGTAAATCAGACAGAGACTGAACTTAAAATGGATAAATCCAATGTAATTCAGTTTTACCTCGAGGATGGCAGCAAAATATCAGCAAGGCCGTCAGGAACTGAACCAAAGATCAAATATTATTTCTCAGTTCATGAAGCACTTCCAAACAGGGAGGCCTATGATGCGGTAGCGGCCTCTCTTGACAAGAGATTGGAAGGCTTGAAGAAATATTTCCAATAAAATTAAACTTCAGAAATGTATGTAGGCACAAAAGAATCGATTTGAAACCGAACTTTTGTGCCTCTTATGTTTTATTATTCCTATTGAGTACAAAAATTTAATATTTCCTTTATTTTTGCTTCATGAGGTGAAACAAGACTACCTCTTCTCTGCGTCTTATTAAAGCAATCAAAAATCCCAACAATGAAAGTATTCAGTAAAATTATCCCCATCATTCTGCTTCTCGCGGTATTGACAGGATGTGATAAAGATGAAAGACCTGATTATTATTACAGGTTCAAAATCAATGGCGTACAAAAGGAATTCAGGGCAAACAGAGATGCCAACATTGTCTTTATTGAAACAGGCGGGCTTAATACTACCACTTTTACCATGGTCACAGGTAATGATCCAAATAAAAATTCCTTAACAATACAATTACGAACAGTAGAAGATGTAACACAAGGTGTCACCTACATTATGCAGGAACCGGTATTTGTAAGCGGTGTTTTGTCTCCAGCATTAACCTTCCTTTATTTGGATGAGAATGGAAAAATCTTCTTGGGAGGTAGATTACAAAGTGAAAATCCTGGCGCCAGGGATAATGGTTCGCTAATCTTTACTGACATCACCACAGAAGGAAGTTACGGAAGATTCGAGGCAGTCGTTTTTGATGCTGAAGATGAAACAAGTGAACTTTCGGCCAGACAGGCATTTACAATTACAGACGGGGAATTCTTTTTACCAAACTTTGTTTCCTTAAGGTAATCCCATAGAAATGAGGGTAAAAACTCCAATAATCTTAATCATCAAAGGCTATCCGCACTGGATAGCCTTTGATGTTTAATCCCCTACCTTACCCACATGGACCAAAGCATCACCGGAATTGACAACAGGATTATTGTTGAGCCCTACGACAAAACCATTATTGGTGGCTTTGATGGGTATTTTAAGTTGCCCGTATGGATCCGAAATCTTGGCCAATACCTGCCCTTTTTTGACCTCATCCCCCAGTTTGACCGAAGCTGTAAAAATCCCTGAAACCTTAGCCCTGACCCACGAACTCTCTTTGACCATGATGGTGTGCCTTGCTTCTAATTGACCTTCAATCATGCCCAAATGGATCAGCATCCGTTTGGTACCCAAAATGGCTTCTTCAACTGCATAATCATCCAATCGCATGGATTCTCCACCTTCATATACCAAAATATGCTTCCTCCTTTTGTAGGCTTCTTTTCTGAATGATTTGTCAATATGAGGAGAGTTAAGAATAAAATGTGTCCCAAATGCCTTTGCCAATTCCATTCCCTTTTTGTCTTTATAGTCCACTCTTATTTGAGGATAATTGGAAAGCATTCTTCCTCCTGTATGAATATCTATGCCATAATCTATTTGCGGAATAATATCATTGGTAAGGATAAAAGCAATTTGGGATGCCAGTGAACCTTTTTTACTTCCCGGGAAACTTCTGTTGAGATCCCGACCATCCGGAAATGTCCTTGAATTACTCAAAAAACCATATACATTGACCAAGGGGATAAAAATAATGGTCCCCTTTATGGGATTGATGACCTCTTCTTCCAGCATTCGCCTTACGGCAACAATACCATTGATTTCATCTCCATGAACTCCACCTGACAACAGGACCACAGGTCCATCTTCTTTTGCCCTTCTGATAAACACAGGCAGATCAATCAGGGTATGGGTGGGCAGCCTCGCAATAGCGATTTCAATATTCAATGATTGTCCAGGTCTAATCCTAACTCCGTTAATAACAATTTCTTTCATATCAATTTAAAAAGAAGATCTTCTGAAAACGCATTTCACCTTTCAATTTGCTTAATTTCTTGTTTAATTCGCAGGAACGTTTCCCGTCATGAATATACAAGAAAACATTTCTCTTCTTCCATACAATACTTTTGGGATAGACAAAATTGCAAGATATTTTGTTCAGGTAACTTCAGAGAAAGATATCCAAAATGCCCTGGATTTTGCTGAAACCAAATTCCTACAAGTAATAATTTTAGGAGGTGGTAGTAATATTCTACTAACTCAGGACTTACAGGCATTGGTTCTAAAAATCGAAATCAAAGGGATAAAGCTTATTTTTGAAGATGAGGAAAATGTTTTCGTAGAAGTAGGCGCCGGAGAAAACTGGCATGAATTTGTCCTTCATTGCATCCATAAAAATTGGGCTGGAGTAGAAAACCTATCCCTCATTCCCGGAACGGTAGGTGCTTCACCCATGCAAAATATTGGCGCTTATGGTGTAGAAATAAAAGATGTTTTCCATCAGCTCAAAGCACTCAACCGGAAAACAAAGGAAACAGAAGTATTCAATTGGGAAGATTGCGCATTTGGCTATAGGGAAAGTGTGTTTAAAAACAAACTCAAAGACCATTACATCATTACTCAGGTAGTCTTCAAACTTTCCAAAAAACCTGTTTTTCATACAGAGTATGGAGCTATTCAGGAAACCTTGGAACAAATGGGTGTGGCTTCTCCAAGTATCAAATTGATCAGTGATGCCGTAATTCAAATCAGACAGAGCAAACTTCCTGATCCTAAAGAAATTGGAAATGCCGGTAGTTTTTTTAAAAACCCAACCATTTCAAAAAATCATTACATGAAAATTAAAGATAGTTATCCCAACGCTCCTGGATATCCAACAGAAGAGGGAATAAAAGTTCCTGCTGCTTGGCTAATTGAACAGGCTGGCTGGAAAGGTAAAACTTTTGGAAAGATCGGCGTGCATGGCAAACAACCCTTGGTATTGGTCAATTACGGAGGAGGTGACGGTAAGGCTATCAAAGAACTGAGTAGGGAAATCCAAAAATCAGTGCATCAAAAATTTGGAATTTTACTCCATCCGGAAGTCAATTTCCTTTAGATCAAAGGATCTTCAAAAGCGATTTCCTTTGGATACTTGACCACTTTTACTCCAAATTTTTCGAGGAAGCTAACGCCCTCATCGAAAGGTAAACCCTTATATTCGGCATAGGAGTACATATACACCACCTTGGTAATCCCCATAGAATAAATAATCCTTGCACATGCCAGGCAAGGCGCCAAAGTCACATATAGCGTAGATCCTTCTACAGATGCATTGTTTTTTACTGCATAAAGAATTGCATTCTGCTCAGCATGGATAGCCAAGGTACAGCTTCCTTTACTGTCTCTTGCACACCCTGTTTCAGGAAACTCCTCATCACAATTATGGGTGCCAGAGGGAGGGCCATTATATCCTATTGAGATTATTCTTGTTTCTTTGGTCAGAACAGCCCCAACATGTTTTTTGATACAATGTGATCTTTTGGCCAAGTTTACAGCCAATTCCATAAAAATATCATCAAAATGCGGTCTATCCATACAGAGTCAAGTCAAGTATTGAGTTGCTAGCACCAAAAGTAAGTAAACTGTAAAATTTATAGCAGCATTCCGTCAAAATTTCAATTATTTGTAATCAATATTACAGTTTTTTACATGATTTAATCAGACCTTTGTAGCCTGAAAAAATTGACATTCATGGAAAAGGAAAATTTAACGGAAAACGAACTAATTGTAAGAGATTACCTGGCCCGTCAAAGAACCTATTTGGCAAATGACCGTACTTTGCTTTCCTACATCAGAACTTCTCTATACTTTTTGGTCAGTGGGACCGCACTTATGGAAGTAAGGGCATTGGACCATATCAGTGATTTGGGATATTTGGCATTTGGATTAAGCTTAGGTATGCTTTTGTTAGGTTTTTTTAATTATTTCAAAGTAAAAAGAAAACTCAGAAAACATTATTACCAGAGCATGTAGTTTTTGATAAAAAGAACACCGAATTAAATCTTCCCATACCGCAATAGTCCTGTACACGTTGAACTACTTCCAAGAAGAAGGCTATGTTTTAATATCCTTCGCCATCATGATTTTCGGATTATTGGCCATTGACCTTTATGTGTTCAATAAAGAAGCACATAAAGTTTCTACGAGAGAAGCCCTGAATTGGTCTATTGTCTGGATTGGATTGGGTTTAGTGTTTGGAGGATACATATATTTCGATTTTGGACCGGAAAAAGCCTCTCAATATTATTCTGCTTTTCTAATAGAAAAAGCATTGAGTGTGGACAATTTGTTCGTGTTTATCCTGGTTTTTCGCTTTTTCAAAGTTCCTGACAAGTATCAGCACAAAGTATTGTTTTATGGAATTTTAGGCGCCATATTCCTTCGCGCAATATTTATTTTCTCTGGTGTAGCGCTGATCAACAAAACCTTTCTTCCAGAATTTTCCTGGATGGGAAGGACCTTTCATATTAATATAATCCTCACACTTTTTGGAATTTTCCTTTTGGTAGCGGGTTACAAATCTTGGAAAAGCGAGGATGATAATGAAGAAAAAGATTTCTCAAAATCTTTGGGCATCAAGTTAATCCATCGACTATTCAGGGTGGATCCATCCTATCATGGAGGTAAGTTTTTCATTCTGAAAGATGGAAAAAGATTCGCCACACAACTCTTGGTGGTAGTAGCAGTGATTGAATTTACAGATCTGATATTTGCAGTGGATTCCATTCCGGCAATATTTGCCATTTCTCAGGACCCAATTATTCTATACACTTCCAATATCTTTGCCATTCTTGGACTTAGAGCCCTATATTTTCTTTTGGCAAACAGTTTCGAGATGTTCCATTATTTACAACATGGCCTATCATTTATCCTGGGATTCATAGGATTAAAAATGATCCTCGCCGCCACATACCATGTACCTTCTCCTTTATCTCTTTTGGTTGTTTTTTTAATCTTAACCATAAGTATTATCATGTCATTGAAAAAATACCGATCAGAAAAAAAAGCATACTAAGGTTTACTTTGGTCAAATTATTGTATTACCTTAAATCAAAAAGCCATGAAAACCTTAGGTATTATTTTAATTATTGCAGGAATTGCGATGTTTTTCATCCCAGGAGTCAGTTTTCAAACAGAAAAAAATGTGGTAGACCTTGGACCTATAGAGGTTAATAAAAAAGAAAACCACAATTTAAACTGGCCAAATTATGCAGGAGGTATTGCCATCGCCGGGGGCTTAGCCTTGTTGATTGCAGGCAGAAAAAAATAAAAATGAAGGTCGCTTATAAACTCTTTATGGTTAATTTCGCTTATTACCAATCCATAGAAAATTGAGATTAGCAGCCGTAGACATTGGTTCCAATGCCATCAGGTTACAGATAACAAACGTAACACATTATGATGGAAATTTCACATTCAAAAAACTGGAATACCTCCGTTTCCCTTTACGATTGGGGATGGATGTCTTTCATTCCCAAAAAATATCTGATAAAAACAGAAGGAAATTCATCAAACTGATGAAAGCTTTCAAACTCCTGATTGACCTTTATGAAGTTGATGATTACATGGTCTGCGCCACTTCTGCTATGCGGGAATCCAGTAATGGACGTGAAATAGTTGAAGAAGTCAAAGAAGACATTGGTCTAAAAATCAATATTATTGATGGAAATCAGGAAGCAGAATTGATCAATATGGCTTTGGGAACCTATATTGATGAAAAATCGTATTTGCACATCGATGTAGGCGGAGGAAGTACAGAACTCAATATTTACTCCAAAAGACAAAAAATTGCTTCGAAATCATTTAAGATTGGTTCTGTTAGAGCTTTGGATGACAATATTCCCTTGTCTGTATGGAAAAGCATGAACAAGTTTATTGCCGAAAAAATTGGTGAAAAAACAAAAATCATTAGTATCGGTACAGGGGGCAATATCAATAAAATTTTCGAACTAAGTAACCCAAGAAAGAACAAGAGATACCTGGACATGGAGAAAATAAAAGAAATCCAATCTTACCTGGAATCATTCTCTTACGAAGACAGAATCAATAAACTTAATCTCAATCCTGATAGGGCTGATGTTATTATACCCGCCTCAAAAATCTACCTTGCTGCTATGACCGCAGCAGGCTCCCAAAAGATGATTGTCCCAGATGTTGGGCTTAAAGATGGTCTAATGCAGGTATTATACGCAAAAAACAAAAACAAAAAGCCCCTTTGAATGGGGTTTTTTGCTATTATACTAATTGTACTTTCAAGACATCTTCTACTTTTACATCAAAGAATTCTTTATGTACATTGAATTCCTCTTCACCTTCTTTAGGGAATTTCGGTTCATAAGTTCCGTCTTCCAACATCCTATAAGTGTTCACATTGTCTTTTAGATTAAATGCCAAAATATTCATCAGCTGCTTTTCCAATAAATTATCTTCAACTCTAAAAAGTGATTCAAGCCTCTTGTCAAAACTCCTGACCATCATATCTGCTGAACCAGCATAAGTTCTGGTATGGCCATTATTATGAAAATGATAAATCCTCGAATGCTCCAAAAAATCACCCACTATTGACAAAACCTCTATATTTTCACTCAATCCTTTTCGTCCAGGCCTGAGACAACAGATTCCCCTAATAATCAATTTAACAGGCACACCGGATTGGGAAGCTCTGTATAAAGCATAGATGATCTCAGAATCCTCAAGAGAATTCACCTTGATAAATATACCTGACGGAAAACCATTCCTGGCATTTTCAGCCTCTTGTTCTATAAAAGCAATCAACTGATTACGCATATCTCTTGGCGCAGTAATCAGATTTTGATAAGTGCTTGGCATCGAATGCCCGGTAATTACATTGAAGAACTCAGAAACATCATTGGCCAGTACTTCATTCGTGGTCAAAAGACCTATATCTGTGTACAGCCTGGCAGTATCCTCATTATAATTCCCAGACCCTAAGTGTACAAACCTGGTAACCCTATTATCATCCTTCCTGACAATAAGCAGAAGCTTGGTATGGGTTTTCAGATTACTGATGCCGTAAATAACAAAACAACCTGCTTTTTGAAGCTTTTTGGCTTCCCGAATATTATTTTCCTCATCAAATCTTGCCTTCACTTCAAAAAGAACAGAAACGTGCTTGCCGTTTTCCGCTGCTCTTAAAAGTGCTTTTGTAATACGCGAATCCTTTGCCAACCTATAAATGGTCATTTTGATCGCCATCACATTCGGATCATCTGCAGCCTTTTCAATCAGATCCAGGATCGGATCAATATTGTTGTAAGGGTGATGCAAAAGAATATCCCTGTTTTTTAATACTTGAAATATATCATCTGTACCTTCCTGTGGATAAGAAATAGGTGGAACCGGAGCAGGCATTTGGGAAATTTTATCCTTAAACCTTCTATTGCCGACTACTTGCCACAACCCTGTGAAATCAAGCATACTGGCCCTCTCCACTTTAAAAATACTATCATCCTGAATATTCCATCTTTCTTTCAAAAGGTTAACCATCCATTTGCTGTACCCCTCTTCTATTTCAATCCTTACTACCCTACCGGTTTTTCTTTCATTCAGCTTACGCTTTACCTCTTCAAGGAAATTCGCATCCATATCTTCACTTTCCTCTAAGGTAAAATCTCCGTTTCTTGTAATCCTAAATAGATTAATGGATTCAATGTTCACATTCCTAAACAGGGAAACTATATTCTCTCGTATCACTTCCTCAATAGGAATATACACCACAACATCCTCCCTCTCTACCTCAAAAAACCTTGGAATATTGGCCGGAATCTGTACAAATGAAAGCTTCCTGTTTTCTTTTTTATCTCCGGGGGCCAAAGTAACCACACCAAAAACCAAAAGTTTATTCATCAGAATAGGAAAAGTTCGGTATCCATCAAATACCATTGGCGTCAGCATAGGATATACTGCCTTTAGAAAATAAGATTTGATATAATCCTGCTCTTCAGGCGCTAGGTTTTTTACATTACTCAAAATAAAACCACTTTCAGACATGTTTGGTAGGAGATTTTTCAAAAAATGTTCCTGTTGCCTTTTGTGAAACTGCTGGCACTCCAACATTAATTTCATTTTAAATGGCTCTTCCCTCAGACCTGAATAGTCCACACGTTCTTTATCATAATCCAGATAATTATACAGGGAGCCTACACGGATCATAAAGAACTCGTCCAGATTTGATGCTGTAATGGCTAAAAACTTCAGTTTTTCAAAAATTGACCTTGATTCTTTTTTAGATTGATCAAGCACACGTTCATTGAATTTCAGCCAACTGAGGTCCCTACTGACCAAGTCACTGCTTTCAATGATACTGTCGAATTTATCTTTATTGGCTATGTTCATATTTCGATGGTATTAATGCAAATCTAATAAACTACTTACTTGATTTGCGAAACTTAAGTTTAATAATTTATTCATAAAAAAAGGGGCAAATAGCCCCTTTTTTCATCTAATAAAACTTATTAAGTATCAATTTTTGCATACTTAGCGTTTCGCTCAATGAAATCTCTTCTAGGAGCAACTTCATCGCCCATCAACATAGAGAACAAATGATCTGCTTCTGCTGCTGATTCAATGGTCACCTGCTTGAGCGTTCTGGTATTTGGATCCATAGTGGTACTCCATAGCTGCTCTGGATTCATTTCACCAAGACCTTTGTAACGCTGAATATTGACTGAGTCTTCCTTGCCCTCTCCGGCCATTTCCCGAGTGAGTATTTTCCTTTCTTCTTCTGTCCAACAATAACGCTCATCTTTGCCTTTTTTCAACAAGTACAAAGGAGGCTGGGCAATATACACATAGCCTTTTTCGATCAAGGTCCTCATATACCTAAAGAATAATGTCAAAATCAATGTCCTGATGTGGGAACCATCAATATCAGCATCCGTCATGATGATAATTTTATGGTATCTCAGATGGGTAAGATCCAATTCTTTGTCATCATTAACAGTCCCAATCCTTACCCCAAGCGCAGTGAGGATATTTTTGATTTCATCATTATCATAAATTTTGTGCTCATGGGCTTTTTCCACGTTCAGGATCTTACCCTTCAGAGGCAAAATTGCCTGGAAATCTCTATCTCTTCCTTGTTTCGCAGAACCTCCTGCAGAGTCTCCTTCCACCAAATATAATTCGGACACAACAGGATCAGAGTTGGCACAGTCAGCAAGTTTACCTGGTAATCCACCACCCCCTAAAACGTTTTTCCTTTGTACCATTTCGCGGGCCTTTCTTGCTGCATGCCTGGCCTGAGCTGCCAAGACTACTTTACCCACTATAATTTTAGCCTCCTTCGGATGCTCTTCCAGCCAAGTCTGAAGGACCTCAGATACCGCAGAATTGACCGCTCCCGATACATCAGAGTTACCAAGTTTCGTTTTAGTCTGACCTTCAAATTGAGGTTCTGCCACCTTGACAGAAATCACAGCGGTCAAACCCTCCCGAAAATCATCACCAGAGATATCAATCTTCAATTTGTCTAACATCCCAGACTTATCCGCATAGGACTTTAAAGTCCTCGTTAGAGCCATTCTAAAACCAGACACATGTGTCCCCCCCTCATAAGTATTGATAGTATTCACATAGGATACCACATTCTCTGAGTAAGAAGAGTTATAATTCATGGCAACCTGTACAGGTACTCCATTTTTCTCTGCTTCAATGTAAATTGGGGTATCGATAATTTTCTCCCTGGTTTCATCCAAGTATTGAACAAATTCAACCAATCCACCTTCAGAGAAAAATTCATCCTTTCTTGGCTGCCCATCTTCAACTTCTCTCAGGTCTGTCAAGGTAATTCTGATGCCTGCATTTAGAAACGCCATTTCCCTCAATCTATTGGCGATGGTTTCATATTTATATTCCCCAACATTAAAAATACTGAGATCAGGCTTAAAATGGATAATCGTCCCTCTCTTATCTGTTGTACCGATCTCCCTCACAGGATACTGGGGAACACCTATCTTGTATTCCTGCTCATATATTTTACCTCCACGGTGTACAGTAGCTTTCAAATCTGTAGAAAGAGCATTCACACAAGAAACACCTACCCCATGAAGACCTCCTGATACTTTGTACGTATCTTTATCGAATTTACCTCCAGCATGCAGTACAGTCATGACAACTTCCAAAGCTGACTTCTTCTCTTTCGGGTGCATATCCGTAGGAATACCTCTTCCGTTGTCTTCAACAGTAATGGAATTATCTTCGTTTACAGTAACATGAATGGTATCACAATGACCTGCTAAGGCCTCATCGATAGAATTATCTACAACTTCCCAGATCAGGTGGTGTAAACCTTTTATGCCTACATCCCCAATATACATCGCAGGTCTTTTCCTAACTGCTTCTAAACCTTCTAAGATCTGGATATTCCCAGCTGAATAATCCTTCTGATTTCCTTCTTTATTTTCGCTCATAACTTGTTTAAAACACCTTTTTTCTTTCCAAAAAAGAGATTTTTTATTTCAACAATCAACCCGTAATAATACACAAAAAAATCGAGAGCACATACCTTTTGGAACAATGAAATCCCAGTCAAAATTTTCTAAAAATCCATATTTTACACTTATAAGTAAATTCAAAATATTATTTTAAAAAGTTAGATTTTTACCACACACACCTTTTTTATGAAAATGACTTTTTAACACCTCTTAACCCTGTTTTGCAACTGTTTATATACAAGTGTTTAACATTATGAGTTTTTCATTAAACAAATTTTATTCTGTATTGATTATCTACCTATCGATCACCAAAATAATATTTCAAAATTATTAACCATTTAAAAACAATTATCTATGAACACCATTTTATCCGCAGATTTAGTTGGTCTTGATAAGATCATCAACAGTGACCCGGTTGCCATCACCTTTTTCATAGGTTACATGGCAATGTTTGCTTCAGCTGTATTCTTTTTCGTAGAAAGAGGATCAGTAGATGGAAAGTGGAAAACTTCACTTTTGGTATCAGGCTTGATTACAGGGATTGCAGCCGTCCATTATTACTACATGAGGGATTTCTACCTGGAAACAGGTCAAAGCCCAACTGCATTCAGATATGTGGATTGGACTTTAACTGTTCCTTTGATGTGTGTGGAATTTTATTTGTTGACCAAACCTTTCGGAGCCAAAGGAAGCACTTTGTTTAAATTAATTCTAGCATCTTTAGTGATGTTGATCACTGGTTACATCGGAGAGACTTCAGGTATTGAAAGTAATGTAATGTGGGGCATCTTCTCCACCTTTGGCTACTTGTACATCGTATATGAAGTGTTCTTTGGCGACGTGGCAAAATTGGCCAAAACTTCCAAAAGTCCAGCTTTGGGACAGGCAATGTTCCTTTTGAAAATCTTTATCACATTAGGTTGGTCAATTTATCCTATCGGATACATGGTGCTCCCAGGAAATTTATTATCAGGTGCATTTGAAGTGAGTAGCATAGATTTGTTCTATAACTTGGCTGATGCTATCAACAAAATAGGATTTGGTCTTGTAATTTACTCTGTAGCAATCGCTGAAACAGCAAAAAACAGAAAAGCCGTAACTGCCTAAAAATTAAAACCCATCCTGAACATTTCAGGGTGGGTATCTTTTAAGTAATATCAAAATTGCACTGAGACCAAAACTTAAAATCCATGAATGCCCCCCATGTAACCTATGATTTCATTGTAACAGGATTTGGCTGCGCAGGAATGAGTTTGCTGTTTTATCTTTTGAAAGGTAGCCTGAAAGATCAAAAGATTCTCATCATCGACAGTTCTGAAAAAACCATCAATGATCGGACGTGGTGCTATTGGGCTGAAAAACCACTTGAAATCCACCCAAAAAACAGCCCATTAGTCTTCTGGGAAAATATCAGCATTTCCAATGGGAAAAATAAGATCAAAAAACCTCTTGGGAAACTTAAATATTTCCACGTTAGCTCCTCTGATTTTTATAATGAAATAAAAGCGTTCGTTAATACTTTTCAAAAATGTTAATTTCATCCATGACACAGTAAACACCATGGAAGAAATCGAACAAAATTCCGTGATTGTAAGGACATCACTAGGAAATGTCTATTCAGGCAAAAAAGTCTTCAATAGCATCCCTGATAACTCTTTGATAAACCTAAAAAGCAATATTCTAAGGCAGGTTTTTGTAGGATGGAAAATCAAAACCAAGAATTCTTGTTTTGAGCCGGATACAGCTGTCATGATGGATTTCGTAAATCCTGAGGAGGATAAAACGGACTTTTTCTACATCCTTCCATTTAGTGAAAATGAAGCCTTGGTGGAATACACTGCATTTACCACTCAGCCAATTGAATTTGATTCAATGGAATGTGAAATCAGTCATTTCATTCAGGAAAAACTTGGACAGGATATTTATGAAATAACTTTTAGAGAGCAAGGGAGCATCCCCATGACTACTTTTCAATTCGCCAGCCAGCAAAATAAGAATATTATTAATTTGGGAAGCATAGCTGGCTGCGGAAAACCAAGTACAGGATATACCTTTCACACTATCCAAAAGCACTGCCAAACGATTGTTAATGATCTCGAAAGTAAGCTCATGAAAGACAATCCTTCTTGGCAAAGAAACTTTCGCTTTGGTTTTTATGATAACATCATACTGAATATCGCCAAAAAATGGCCTAAAGCTTTGCCAAAGGTTTTTTTTAATCTTTTTGAAAAAAATTCAGGAGATGATGTTTTACGATTTTTAAATGAAGAAACCAGCCTGAAAGAAGAAATAAAACTCCTTTCTCGCTTAAAATTCCCCATTTTCATTAAATCTCTGATTCATTATGAACAACATTGAAAAATCCGGTAAAATTTTGGGAATTGCGATTGCATTAGTCTACTTGTTATTCTTTCAGGGAAACCAGAATTTTGAGTGGATTCTTTTTGGTACAATTTTACTGACCATTGGTATACCTCATGGGGCCTTGGATCATTTACTGCTTAACCCTATGATCAACAACAAGGGTCTTGTGAAGTTTATCTTCAAATATATAGTTATAATCATCTTGTATTCAATCATTTGGATCTTCTTCCCCATTCCTGCCCTTCTTGCTTTTATTGCCATGTCTGCCTATCATTTTGGCCAAAGCCATTTTATCTGGACAACATTAACTTATCAAAAGAATATTATTTACCTGTTGACGGGAGTTTACTACTTGAGTGTCATCTTTTGGGGAGACTTCAACAATACTGCAGCAATCCTAAATAATCTGATCAATATCGAGCCCTTACAGCATTATGGACTGCCGATTATCATTAGCAGTCTCCTCATTAGTATTGTCTTAATAAACAGAAATAATCTTAAAAATTGGAAAATCCTAAGTTTAGAAATGATTGTTGTTGGCATTTTACTATACCAGTTGCCCCTTTTGGTAGCTTTCATCATCTATTTTGGATTTTGGCATGCCGTCCCAAGCATGCACGAAGAATATTTGTCTCTGAAAAATTATTTTTTCAAGAATAAATTAAAAAGCTTTATCATGAGAATGATACCTTTCACTGCTGTGAGCATAGGAGGAATGATAGTTATTCTTGCTTTATTCTACTCTAGCAGTGAAGCGGAGGAACTGATCCTCATGTTTTTTATTCTTGTTTCCTTGATTTCAGCACCACATATTTGGTACATGAATCTTTTTTTGGAATCTAAAAAAAGTTAAAACTGCCCAGTACTCAATAGCACTAAATTACATGCCTGACAAACCTGGATATCATTTTTCTTTGCCAAATCATATAGTTCGGGATTTTCAGTTCCTGGATTAAAAATAATTCTTTGTGGCTTTAATGATAAGATATAATCATACCATTCCACCTGATTTTGAGGACCAAGGTACAGCGTGACAGTATGCACATCATTCACAGATGGCCTTTCCCTTATATTCAGGATTTTCTCACCAAAGACCTCACCCTCTTTAATTCCTACAGGAACAAAAGGGATTCCCCTTTCTGAAAACATTTCCGCAGCCACATAGGCATATCTCATTGGATTGGTAGTTGCACCAAGTATGACCGTTTTCTTGACTTCTTTATTCATCTGCTTCCAAACACCCTATCCCTCTCAAAGGTTTCCAAATGCCTATGTTTTTTGCTCTCATAGATATCTTCCAAGGTAATCAAAATACCTGTCTCCTCAACTGCCCCAAATTCATCATTCAGCGCAGTACCAAATGTTTTCATCGTAGGGGAAAGATTCATGTAGGTGTTAATCAAGGGAGGAATGTTCTCACCATACGATCTGATTTTGCTGTTCAATAATTTATACCCTTCCTTGTAATCCAGACCATCAAACATACCCATGAAAGCCTTTTCATCAGTAAAATACCCCAACCTTAAATGTTCAAGAGGCATTACTAGATTATCCTTGTCCGGAAAATAGTAATGCATGAAGTAAAGCAAAATATCCCTCGCTTCTTTGTTATAATGTGGATACATGGTCACTTTACCAAATAGATACTTGATATCAGGATTCAGCATCACTACAGCGCCCAAACCATCCCAAAGATTATCCAATGAAAACAAACCTTTCCTGTTATTGACACTTGGCTGATACATTGGCTGAACAAATGACCTCCCAAGCTCTATGGTAAATGGAATATAATTATTCAGGAATCTTTCAGAAAAAGAAAAAAGATGGGCTGTTGACAGATTTATCTGACCATGTTCATCCATTCCTGCATGCTTACATTTGATCAACCTGTAACCTGCCACAATCTCCTCATCTTCGGGGTTCCAGGTAATCAGCTGTTTATAGCAATTTTCATTGGTATCTTTCTCATCCAGATCCAAAGACAAGCCAGTACCTCCACCAGCTCCTCTAAATGTCAACTCTCTTAACCTCCCTATTTCTCTCACAGTATTAGGGGAATCATGATAGTCTACCAAATAAATATGATTGTTGCCGTTATTCGTGTAACGTAAAAATTTTTCAGCAGTCAGTTCACTCTTCAAAAGGGCACGATCAACAGGGGGTATAACTACTTGCATATATTTATAATTTAAGCCATTTGGTAAACCAATTTCTTGACTTCCTTGGCCCATTCGTTTTCACTTTTTGATTGATCAAAATACTTGTAAGAAATCGGTTTTCCTATATGTATAACAACTTTTTTACCTCTTTGCGAAAACATTTCGTCCGCAAGATAAAACATCTCAATATTCGACTTTATGCCAAGCTTTTTTCTAAGATTGGCAAGATTGTAGAAAAAATTGGAATTCCTTCCTTCAATATAAACAGGAACTACATCTTTCTTGTATTTTTTGGCTTTAGACACAAAACTCTTTTTCCACTCTAAATCCAATATTCCGGAAGCCTGCTTTCTTGAAACCAACCCGGCAGGAAAAACCAAAACAGCATGATTCCCTGCATAGGTTTCTTCTATCAGTTTACTCACTTCCCTACTATTTGCACCATGCTTGTTAACAGGCACAAACATTGGCTCAAAGTTTTTGATATTGGTCAAAATATCATTCACCAAAAACCTGATATCAGTCCTATATTTCCCCAAGGCATACATGAACGCTATCCCATCCATACCCCCTAAAGGATGATTGGAAGCAAAAATCACAGACTCATCCTTTGGAATATTCTCTTCACCCGTCAAAGAAACCTCTACTCCGAACTCCTCAATCAACCCATTGACAAAATCAATGCCTTGCAAATGACCGATTTTGGCCATGATTTTATTGATTTCAGACTCATGCACTATACGCTTGATATAACTGATCACAAAACCTGGCAGCCATTTATGCAGGCTGGCATTTTTATTTTTGAGCACTTGCTCAATATCTATAAATGGTTTCTTCGGTTCCAATAGCCTTTAATAAAATACTTACAGACGCCCATAGTTTATCAGTAAACCTTTGATTTACAAAAGTTAAACAAACATAATTAAACTAACAGCTTCTGTTTAAGGTGATTTTTAAGAATTTATAAGCCTTAAAATTACAAAATTTTATCAAATGATTAAGAAAAAATTAGAAAGGCAGAATTTTATATTTATCACCAATGGATCAAACTCTCCCGGCATTTTTTTAGTTACACTTGAAATTGATATAAAATGAAAATTGCGATCACAGGACCGACCTCTGGAATAGGAGAAATTACGTTCAAAAAATTAGCCTCTTCTGCTGAACAGCTTTTTTTATTGGCAAGAAATAAAGAAAAAGCAACTCAATTAATATCTGAACTCCCAAAAGCACATCAGGAGAAAGTCATTTTCGTTCCCCTAGACCTTGCTGATTTGGACTCAGTCATAAAGGCCTCTGAATTAATTAAAAGCCAATCGGATTTTCTGGATATTTTAATCAATAACGCCGGAGGAATTTTCAATAAGAAACACATAACCAAAGATGGTTTTGAACTTTCATTGTCGGCCAACCATCTTGGACATTTTCTTTTGACGCATCATCTGATGGACTTGTTACTGAAGTCCAAATCCCCAAAAGTCATCAATTTAAGCTCTGAAGCACATAGGGCCGCAAAAGTAAATTTTGAAGACTTAAACTACGAAAAATCCAATTACGCTTCATTTAATGCATATGCAAATGTCAAGTTATTCAACATCCTCTTCACAAAATCCCTGAAAGAAAAATATGGAGAAAAAGGTTTACAATCATTTGCACTGCATCCTGGTGTAGTCAAAACCAATTTTGGACAGGAAAGCGGAGGAATATTCAAACTCTTTTGGAAATTGGCCACACCATTTATGATTACTCCTGAAGAAGGAGCCAAAACCACACTTTATCTGGCGCAAACAACATTGCCAAATTCCTTTAATGGCTATTATTTTAAAAACTCAAAACCTCTTACTCCGTCCTCAACAGCAAGGTCAAAAGAAATGAGGGATCAGCTTTGGTCGTTAAGTGAGGAAAAATTGGCAAAATGGCTTTAAAACTAATCAAATAAAAATAACAGTACTTTCTTCATATCTTCACTGCGCTCAGGTTTAAGTTTCTCTACTTTCACATATTGTCTTAATGCATTGTACTGATCTTTAGCCAGTTCTTTAAGTCCGCTGGTATTGCCCTTGAACTCCTGAGATAAGAGACCGTTGAGTTTAAAAAACCTGACATCCGGCCTGTAAGTGTCATATTGTGGCCCTGTATAACCATCCTTGAGATTGGTGGGTTTGACCAGATATTTGAAGTGCAGGGCAACGTATTTTTCTTGATCATTCTCGAAAAGAATTTCAACTATCCTTTCTTTTCCTTCCAAGTACTCTAAGCGGAACATTTTTGGCTGTTGCTCCAATGTCTGTAACCATTCCCAATTTTTCAAAACCAAAGGATCACTTTCAGGACCTCCGGTCTGTATGTAAATCTCATCCTTTTCTGGTAAAAAATTGAAAGGAATATTTTCATATACCTTTCCACTTTTCAATGAAATATTGGCAGCTATGGGCTCATCATACATAAAAGGTGTCCCTTTTACACCATCACTTTTCACATTGAAGCGAAAAGCCCTGCCATAATCAACCTCCTGCTGCTTCAGAGAAGTAACAGACTGTGCCCTCACAAAACCAATCACTGACAACATAAACATCATCATCAGCAGTAATTTCCCTTTTTGCATAGTAATTTAAATTTTCACCTTTAATTTCGTCATCAATTCTGAGAATTAAAACCAAAACCCAGATCAATTATATCATTACTTTTGTATTATGAAAGAAAGTATTTTGTCTTTGACACCCCTTCATTGGAAAGATTACGAGCTGATCGATACTGGAGGATTTGAAAAATTGGAAAGGTTTGGACAGTTTGTATTGAGCAGACCTGAACCACAGGCAATTTGGGACAAGAGTTTGAATGAGGAGGAATGGAAAAACATGACCCATGCCCATTTTACCAAAGAGAAAAACAATCCCGAAAAAGGACAGTGGAAAGAGCTAAAAAAGATTCCACATAATTGGCAACTCTCTTACCAAAACACAGATGGATTGAAAATGAAGTTGAATCTTGCCATGACTTCATTTAAACATATCGGACTTTTCCCCGAACAGGCGGTCAATTGGGATTATATCTCAGACACGTTAAAAAAGATGCCTGTAAAAAAACCAAAAGTTCTTAACCTCTTTGCTTATACAGGAGCAGCATCCGTAGCAGCAAAAGCTTGTGGCGCTGATGTAACGCATTTAGATGCAGTAAAACAAGTGGTCACCTGGTCCAAACACAATATGGAATCTTCAGGTTTGGATGGTATCAGATGGATAGTGGATGATGCCATGAAATTTATCAAAAGAGAGGTCAGAAGAGGGAATAAATACCATGGCATTATCCTGGACCCTCCAGCCTATGGCAGAGGACCCGATGGGGAAAAATGGATATTGGAAGAACAGATCAATGAAATGCTCAAATTATGCGCAGAATTACTGGAACACGATCACCATTTCCTGATTCTCAACATGTACTCGCTAAGCTTTAGCTCTATCATCGCAGCCAATCTGGTCAATTCCAACTTTAAGGAAGTTAACAATGCTGAGCACGGAGAGTTATATCTCGTAGATCGGTTCAATAAAAAACTACCCCTTGGAATCTTCTTTCGCTTCAGAAAAATCTGACCCTTCCCTGACTAGTGATTGGTAATTAGTTAATTGGTAATTACCACTTTCAAAATCTCGCTTCTATTTTCTAACAGTCTACCCAATGAATAACCGCCAACTCTTTCTTTCACACTTAGCACAAACCACTGATTTTCCTCTTTTGATTGAAATCGAAAAGGCAGAAGGAATCTATATGTATGGGCCGGAAGGGAGAAAATACATGGATCTGATCTCTGGAATAGGCGTGAGCAATGTAGGCCACAGACATCCTAAAGTGATTCAGGCTATCCAAGGCCAATTAGACAAATATCTTCACCTGATGGTTTATGGTGAATATGTGCAAAGCCCTCAAGTTAAATTAGCCAAAGCCCTGACCGATACCTTGCCTGCCCATATGGACAATGTCTACCTTGTCAATTCGGGAAGCGAGGCTGTGGAAGGTGCCCTCAAACTTGCAAAACGGTATACCAATAGAAGGGAAATCATCTCTTGTGTGAATGCCTATCATGGTTCTTCACATGGATCCCTTTCTGTTGGTGGAAATGAGATTTTCAAGAGAGCTTATAGACCCTTATTACCAGGAATAACCAATATAGAATATGGCAACTTAGATCACTTGGACCAAATCAATGAAGGAACTGCCGCGGTCATCATGGAAACTATTCAAGGTGAAGCGGGAATAAGAGTAGCAGAAAAAGAATATTTCCAGGCTTTAAGAAAGAGATGCAACGAAACCGGTACGCTCCTGATTTTGGACGAAATTCAGGCTGGATTTGGAAGAACAGGTAGGTTTTGGGCTTTTGAACACTTTGACATTGTACCGGACATCCTTGTTTGTGCCAAAGGCATGGGCGGAGGAATGCCTATCGGGGCATTTATTGCCAACAAAGAACTCATGGGCGCCTTCAAAAATAATCCACTGTTAGGCCATATCACTACCTTCGGCGGTCATCCAGTATCTTCGGCTGCATCTCTGGCCACAATAGACGTGATTTTGGAAGGAGATTTAATCGGACAGGTGGAAAGCAAAGCCAATTTATTCAAAAAACTGCTTGTCCACCCTAAAATAAAATCCATCAGAAACAAAGGGCTGATGATGGCCGTGGAATTTGAATCATTTGAAGTACTGAAACCTATCATAGACCGGGCTATTGAAAAGGGAATCATCACTGATTGGTTCCTGTTTTGTGATGATGCGATGCGGATTGCACCACCTTTGGTCATCACACATGCAGAAATTGAAATTGCCTGCCAAATCATCCTACAATCCATAGAAGGTTAAACCTTCTATGGGCTTTCCACCATTACAAATCCCGATTCAATTAATTTCAAATAATCCTTCAGACAATTCCTTCTTGAAGGATACTTTTTCATTGTATAAAAAAGTGTGCTTTTAAGTACCATACAGAAAAGAAACGTTTTTAAAGTATCAAAACTTCTCACTATTCATACAATTGGTGGGATTAGGGTAAAATTGGAGATCTTTATATTTTTTTCAGACCAACTTCAATATTTCATCATTTAACTCGTAATTTTCAGCTAACTAAATCGCTTAAAAATTTTCCCAATCCGAATAAAGCATGAAAAAATTACTCTTTGCTCTTTTAATCTTATTCTTCATATCGATTACGGGTTATGTGATTATCAGGTACCAATTTGGCCCCACTTATAATGGTGAAATTGACATGAAAGGCCTATCTAATGAAACTGAAGTCTATTTCGATAATTTTGGTATACCACATATCTATGCACAGACCGCAGAGGATGCCTATATGACTATGGGATATGTACACGCCCAGGATAGGCTTTTCCAAATGGAGATGATGAGAAGGGTCGGTACTGGAACATTAGCAGAACTGCTAGGGGAAGATGTTCTGGATATTGATAAATTTTTCAGAACCTTAGGCATACCCAAGCATGCATCATGGAGTACAGAGGAATGGAATAAAGAAGGAGATTCTCCTTGGAAATCAGCTACTGAAGCTTATATCAAAGGTGTAAACCATTTCATCCAAAATGGAAAACTCCCTCTTGAATATACCCTTTTGGGAACAAAGCCAAGGGAATTTACCATCAATGATGTTCATGGAATCGTTGGGTATATGTCCTTTACTTTTGCAATGGCCATGAAAACGGATCCTTTAATCACCAAAATGGCCAGACAACTCGACCCTGACTACCTTAAAGTCCTTTCCATCCATACTTTGCCGGAACACCATGTGATTCCTAATCATTACCCGGCAAGAAATCCCTCCAATGGTGAAATTGACTTATCACCAAACCTTCATGATTTGCTAGAAAAGATCCCTGTCCCTTTATTGGAAGGAAGTAACTCCTGGGTGATTTCCCCAAGCCGTACAGCCTCCGGTGAAGTATTGTTTTTGAATGACACACATATTGGATTTGCCCAACCTTCTGTTTGGTTTGAGGCACACATAGAATATCCTGGTTTCAGTTATTATGGAAACCATCTTGCCGGCTTGCCATTTGGTCTTGTTGGTCACACCAGAAATCATAGCATCGGCCTGACTATGTTTGAAAATGACGATCAGGATTTTTTTGAGGAAACCCTCAATCCTAATAATCCTGACGAAACAGTATATGGCGATGTATACAAACCTCTGAATAAACGAATCGAAAGCATACCTGTAAAAGGAAAAGACCCGGTAGAATTCGAAATCTCCGAATCCATTCATGGCCCAATAATGAATGGCGTCATTCCGGAAATTGGAAGGCTTACCCAAAATCCTGTCGCCTCTTGGTGGGTCTATACGCTTGAGCCCACAAAAGCACTCGAAGCAACCTGGAAAATGGCAAGAGCAGAAAATATTCAGGAGGTTGAAAATGCAGTCAGGCTGATCCACGCTCCTGGACTGAATGTAATGTATGGTGACAAATCAGGAAATATCGCTTGGTGGGCCACCGCTAAGTTGCCAATCCGCCCTGAGCAGGTCAACAGCAAGATTTTCATCGATGGAAGTAACCCATACAATGAACCATTAGGATGGCTGCCTTTCGAAGAAAATCCAATGAGCATCAATCCCCCATCCGGTTTTGTAGCTTCAGCCAATAACCAGCCTGATACGCTAAGTAATGGTATGTTTTTTCCTGGATATTACTATCCTGGAGATCGTTGGAACAGAATAGCAAAAACAGTTATTTCAAGAAATGATTGGACTCAGGAAAGCATTAAACAACTACAATTAGAGGCGATAAATGAAAATCATCCCATCAATGCCAAAAGCATGCTTGCGGTGATTGATGCCAATGATTTCAATGGCTTCGAACCAGCAAAAAACGCTTTGGAGAAATGGGACGGCAACCATGACCTTGATGCCCTTGCTCCTACCATCTATTACAAATGGCTTTACCATACCTTGCATGGTATGATGGCCGATGAACTAGGTGAAGCTGATTTTGAAAACTTCATCAAAACATTCCTTTACATCAGAAGCGTCCCTAATCTGATCCGAACGGATAATTCTCCATGGTGGGATAATACCAACACTCCCGAAAAAGAGAGCAAAAGAGAAATTGTCAGCAAAGCACTGGAAAAATCTTTATCTGAATTAAAGGATCAATTTGGGTCAAACAGCGCTGACTGGCAGTGGAAAAAAGCAGTAGTGTTGGTTCACCCACACCCTCTTGGGGCCAAAAAACCTTTGGACAAAATATTCAATGTCAAAGCTCCCGAAGTCACTGCAAATGAGGAATCTGTAAACAAATTGCCATTTACGCTAAATCCAAGCGGGATCTATAACGTCAATTCTGGTCCAGCCATGAGAATCATCATTGATTTTGCGAATGTTGAAGCAGCCGAATCAGTACTTCCAACTGGACAAAGTGGTAATCTTTTCAGTGATTATTACAGTGATCAGGCTGAAATGTTTGCTCATGGAAAATACCGACCTATGCTGATGAATGAAAGTTTCATCAAAAACCAATCAAAAAATAAATTGAGTTTCCGAATCCCATAAGGATATATAATGAATCAATAGAAGAAGTTCAAAACACCTTAAAGTTGGTTTTGGTTAACTTAGGGATAGGCCGAAAAACTACGGCTTATGAAAACCTAATAAGATAGTGATGAAAAAGAAATCCGATAAAATATACCCCATTCAAAAATCTGAAGAAGATTGGAAAAAAGAACTTGACGAGGTCAGCTATCATGTCCTAAGAGAAAAAGGAACTGAAAGGCCTTTTACAGGCGCATATTATCTGAACAAAGAGTCAGGCATTTACGAGTGTAAAGCATGTGGAAATGAAATATTCCATTCCTCTGCCAAATATGACAGCGGTTGCGGATGGCCATCCTTTACAGAACCTGTCAATCCAGAAGCGATTGATGTACAGATGGATTATTCCCATTTCATGATCCGTGAAGAAATCCTATGTGGAAAATGTGGCAGTCATTTGGGGCATCGCTTCCCTGATGGTCCAAAAGATCGGGGAGGAATCCGATATTGCATCAATTCTGTATCCATGGATTTTAATAAATCCTAAAAAAAGCCTGGGTTTAAAAACAAGAACCCAGGCTTTTAAAATTTTTGACTACGAAACTTCCGAGTCTTAATTTATAGTTGGTTTAGTTATTTATCTTGATACTACCACTACTAACTTTTCCTTTGATGGTATACTGAGCTTGATTATCAATTTCCACGGATTTACCTGAAGATTTCTCCCCTACTTTGACTGAACCACTGTTTGCAGTTAAATCATAATTAAACTGAGATAAGTCTGAATTTGTCTGAATATTGATACTGCCCGAATTTGCGTTCAAAGAAGTAAATTGACCTATTCCTGAATCTACAGCCTTAATACTTCCCGAACTTACCGAAAGCTCTCCAAGACTGCTCACATTATTGAACCGAATAGAACCTGAATTAATTTTGGCATTCACATTCCCTTCAATTTCTTCAAATTTCATACTCCCTGAGCTTCCTTTGGCCTCAATGTCACCTACTACATCCGTGAAAGTTATTTGCCCGGAATTTACTTGGCATTGAATTCTCCCTGTCATTCCTTCACCTTTTACAGAACCAGAGGAGGCAGATAAGTTCATTTCATCCACCTCCAAAGCAATGGCTTTGATACTGCCTGAATTTACTTTCAAATCTATTTTTTGATGGACCACATTCATGACATCTATAGATCCAGAATTGGCCACCATGTTCAATTTGACTTCTTCAGGACCAACCAAACTTATAAAACCATTGAATTGGTCTCCGAAATTCCAACCTGAGAAGGAAGTCTCTCCTACTACTTCAATTTTAAGTTTTGATCCGGATTTTCTATACCTGATATCCATGCCACTACTTTCAGGTGCTTCCAAATAAGCGCTCAAAAATACTTCCTGAGCACCTTCCTTTCCTTCATAGGATACTTCCAGAAACTTTCCTTCCACTTCAATCTCTTTGATACCGGAAAATGTTTCCTCAAAATCCTTGGTAAAGGTCTTCTCAGGGACATAACATGACGCTAAGCATAACCCTAATCCAAAGAGTAAAACAACTTGAAAAGCCTTATTGGTTAGTTTCATTACTAGAAGGGTAATAGGTTCCACCATTAGACATCATTGACAAAGTTTCATGAGCAACTTTGATGTTATATTCATATGCCAAACTCTTATAATTCACCAAGTCCACAATGGTACCGATAAAACAAAGTCCCACTGTCAGGATGTAAAGGATGCCCAAACCTACCTGGCCAAGAATAAACCTGTGAAGCCCGGCAAAACCAAAGAAACCAAGCAGGCATAGAATCAATATCATCTGATTGTCTTTTCTTCTCGCTCTGTAAACTTGGGCAAAAAGACTTGCCTGTTCGTCATCCATATTTTTAAGGATACCTTGAATATACCCAAGTTCCATTCCTTCCAATTCCGGAAGGTGTCTCAATACATTAGCCATAGTGTTTTGTTGTTTTGATGTTTCTAATTAGTTGAATAATTCTGTAAATAATCACTGCAAAAGCGAACATTGCCAAAGGGTGCATTGACCAGGAAGCTTTGAGATCCCCTTTGGTCAACAAGCTCATAGATCTACCCAGTCCACAGCCCGGACACCAATGGATCCCTAGGTTATCCAAAGGACAAAGGCTGAAATGCTGGGGACCATATGGATCTATCAAAAGGATACCGATCAGGGCTCCGATCCAGAAGATCAATTCCAAAGGAAAACCAGTTATTATGTCAGTGATTCTTTTCATTTGTAGAGTAAAATACGAAAAGAATGCCATAAGCAAAAAATGCCCTTTTTAACGTTTTTTGAAGGGTATTAAAACTAAACAGTTTTAAGAACGGACAAAAAATGTACGATTATGAACGCTTTTGATAAGGGAGCTGAAGTTTTATTTCCATCCCAAATTGCTCCTTGGTCTGTTCCATAAAAATCCTCCTGGTTTTGACATAACTTGAAACTATTCCATATTGCCTGAAAAAACTCAAATCCAAGGTAAAGGCATACAATTCTTTTGGGTGTTTTACTTTTTGGGATATTCCTAATGCTTCAGATGCCTTCTCCCCTACAAAATACGCCATCATGGTTTCTACTATTCCAGCAATATTTTCATCAGGAATAGCCTGCCTATAGTAATTGATCAATGAGTTGACCAATTTCCTTCCTGCATCAGAACTTCTCATGTGACGCCTCCTGATAATCTTCTCAAGTTCAAATGCCTCTTTGGCTGTTTCTGGCCAAAATGAAATATTGATTCCCAAATAAAACCCTATAAGCTTCCAATAATGTAGTACTGCTTCATGGGTTTCTTTCCCCGGAAACCTTCCAAGTTTTTCCATTCCCCTCATCACCAAAAGACTAAAAGCCAAATTCGTCCCGATCATATCTTCCTGATTGACGGGTTGCCCCCATTGCATATTCCAATCCTTCCCATACTTTTTGATAAAAAACCTACTAAAAGCATGGATCAGCCTAACTTTGGCTATACTTAAAAGTGACTTTGAATCATCTAAAAAAGTACCAGGTCTATAACAATCCAATAAAAACAAAGCCGTTTCAGTCAAACGCATACCAATATCATCAGTGATTCTTTTTGACCTGACCAGCACTTGAGCGCCATCGGCAAAAGCGTAACAATAAGGCAACGCATAAAAACCTAAAAGCGTTAGATATCGATTTCCCTCTTGCCCGAAAAATTGTTGAGCATGTCTTACTTTCTCATCATTTTGCCAAACAGGCAACTCTTCAAAAGCAGAGAAAAAACAACTCAGCGGCAAGGGCATACTTTTGATTTCTTCCCCGGATGGTAAAATTTCGAATTGATTGATTTGAAATATCCAATCTGGATGCTGATAGAGATAGAACACTGCTTCATCTGCAAGAGGGTCTGTTTGCTCTCTGGCCTCGTTCAGATAAGAATCTTGATATAATTTAAGTTTATTCACCTCATTCTAACCTTCATTTTGTAATTTGGTTTCAGAATTTCACAATTATGATCCGCTTCAAAAGTTTCTATCTCATTTCATTACTTATCCTCCTTGGAATCAACTCAAATGCCCAAGTAAGCACAGACCTGATAGCAGTAGATGTAAAAAAAACAGGCCAAAAAATAAAACTGATTCCGGGAACTGAAGTTAAAATCACCGATCGAAAGGCTTATGATAACCAACCCAACTTCATCAATGAAAAGCAAATGGCTTTTTCAGCAGCAGATGAAAGCGGTAATCATGATATTATCATTTATAATTTCGAATCAAAAAAATTTACCAACCTGACAAAGTCCTCCAATCTGAATGAATACTCCCCTTCAATTACTGATTGTGGGATGTATATTTCTGCTGTGACAGTGGAAGAAGATGGAAAGCAACGCCTATGGTTGTATCCTACAAACTTTGGAGAACCAGAACTCCTCTATGACGATATTGAGCCTGTAGGCTACTATGATTGGTATGATAATAAAGCGGCTATGTTTGTCTTAGGCTCTCCCAATAAACTCGTTTATCCATATAGTAAAGCAGAAATCATCACCATCAGCCAAAACGTAGGTAGATCCATCAAAAAGAAACCAAAGTCCAGTATCATCACATATATCGATAAAAATGAGATGAAAGAGATCAACGGTGAAAATTCCTATGCCATCAAAGGATTTGATTTAGAAAAAAGAACTTACCATGATTTTGGCTTTACTTACCCTGGAGCGGAAGATTTTATTTGGATAGATAAAAACGTCATGCTCACAGGGAAAGACAATAAATTATATAGCCGCAATTTCAAAAACAATTCTTGGGCAGAAATGGGCACCATCAATCAACCTAATTATGGTAAGATCAGCAGGATGGCCTACTCCCCAAAATTACTCAAACTTGTTGTCGTTATGGAACGAAATTAGCGAATTGGCATCAAATATTCGTAAGTTGATTGTAAACCAAGAGGAATACCTAAGGTCCAGTAAAGCAGTAAGAACAAACTCCAAATCACCAAAAGTGCCAGGGAATAAGGTAACATGATCGAAACCAGAGTACCAATTCCTGTAGACTTCACGTAACGTTGACAAAAAACCACAATTAACGGAAAATAAGGAAGCAAAGGTGTAATGATATTTGATACCGAATCCCCTACCCTGTAAGCTGCTTGTGTAAGGTCAGGAGAAATACCCAGTTGCATCAACATGGGTACAAAGATAGGACTAATGAGTGCCCATTTTGCTGAAGCAGAACCCACAAGTAAATTTACAAAGGCCGTCAATAAAACTATGCCCACGATGGTGATCTGAGCAGGTAGGTCCATAGCCTGTAGAAAATCAGCTCCCTTTAATGCTGTAAGGGCTCCAATGTTCGACTTCCCAAAAGCATCAATAAACAAAGCACAAAAGAAAGCCATGACTATATAGTAAGCCATACTGCCCATTGCCTTACTCATAGAAGCCACCATATCTTTCATGCTCTTGTATGTACCACTTGCAAATCCATAAACCAGGCCTGGAATCCAAAACAGAATAAAGATCAAGGGCACAATTGACTTCATCAAAGGCGCTCCAAAAGAAGTGATCTCACCTTCTGGATCTCTTAAGGCTGAATCAGCAGGAATAGCCCACAAAACCAGCAAAATAAAGCTGAAAATCATCGTGAAAAATGCAATCCAAAATGCTTTTCCTTCTTTTTTACTCAAATTCTCCATTTTAGGAATATCCTCCAGGTTTTCGTCAACTTTCACATTCCTGTTTAACCTAGGTTCAATCACCCTGTCTGTCAGATACCATACCACTGCTATCACCACAGCACTCGACAGCCCTGTAAAGAAAATATTGTTTAATGGGTTTAGGAGAATTTCAGGATCGATGATCTGCGCTGCAGACTGGGTAAAACTTTGTATCAAAGGATCTATACTGGAGGGGATGAAATTCGCGCTAAATCCTCCAGACACACCCGCAAAGGCTGCGGCTATCCCTGCCAGTGGATGTCTACCAGCCGCATAAAAGATGACACCACCCAAGGGAATCACCAATACATAACCTGCATCAGCTGCAGTGTGACTGACGATAGCCACCAGCACCAGAATTGGCGTCAATAACATTTTCGGCGTTACCCCTAAGAGAAATTTGAGACCGGCATTGATGAAACCTGAATGTTCCGCAACTCCCACCCCTAACATGGCCAATAAAACCACGCCCAAAGGTGGAAAATTGATAAATACACTAGTCATATTGGCTAAAAATGCTGCAAACTGTGATCCTGTCAGTAAATTTTGCACCCTTAAGTCATTACCGGACCTGGGATCAATAGCTCCGAAGTCTATGGGGGCCAATAATGCAGAAAGCACCCAGGTAATTAACATTAAAATCAAAAATAACATGGCTGGATCCGGTAGTTTATTTCCAGCTCTTTCAATGAAATCCAGAAATCTATCCAAAAAGGTTTTGGGCTTATTCTCAATTGTGGTCATATTCCGTTATATTTAGGCTCTTCCAAAAATAACAAGCCCAGTTTAATTTCAAACATTTCGGAACAAACTAAATGAAAAAGGCCAGGTAAATTATCTAAGTAATATAGGCTGAATTTTATTTAAAGAAACCCGTGGAATATTTTGAGAAACCCAAAAACCTATTTATAGCATGTTCAATAAAACATTTGCACTGATCTTAACTGCTTCATTAGCCCTTTATGGTCAGATCCATGCACAAATTGAAGACAAAAAGAATATCGTAGCCAAAAATGCCCAATTAGTCAAAGTCGCTGATGGATTTACGTTTACTGAAGGGCCGGCTGTCCATCGGAATGGAGATGTTTTTTTTACTGACCAGCCCAATGATAAAATCATCAAATGGTCAGCTACAAGAAATGAAGTAAGCATATTCAAAGAAAATGCGGGCCGATCAAACGGTATGTTTTTTGATAGGATGGGCAATCTGATTACCTGTGCCGATGAGGACAATCAACTTTGGTCCATTGATGACAAGGGCAATGCAAAAGTGCTTATTGAAAATTTTAAAGGAAAATTATTAAATGGCCCGAATGACTTATGGATAGCTCCAAATGGCGGCATCTATATAACAGATCCCCTGTACAAAAGACCTTATTGGTCAAGAGATCCTGAAATGCAGCAAGATGGTGAACACCTGTATTACTTAGCCCCTAACAAATTACAGTTTTTCAGAGTAGATGAAAACCTGGTCAAGCCAAATGGACTGATCGGTACACCTGATGGCAAAAAGCTCTATGTTGCAGATATTGGAGACAACAAAACCTATGTTTATGACATTGAAGAAGATGGATACCTCAAAAACAGAAGATTATTCGTCGAAATGGGTTCTGATGGCATGACTATAGATAACCGTGGCAACGTCTATCTTACAGGAAAAGGAGTTACCGTATTCAACCCTAAAGGTGAGAAGATAGCACATATCCCCGTAGAAGAAAATTGGACTGCTAATGTAGTCTTTGGTGGTACAGAAAGAAAAACCCTGTTTATCACAGCAATGGGAGCAGTATACACCTTAAATATGAAAGTAAGAGGTGTTTACTAACCTACAGATTAAAAAAATCCCGCAGCATTTAAAAATCATAATGCTGCGGGATTTTTTCTTTTTAATGACAGTTTATTTGCAATTGCCTTCGGTATCGCAATAAGCCCCAGAATCACTGGTTGTGATATCCAAAATAGGGTTATTTTTCACATGCTCTTCCCAAGCTTTTCGCAGACTTTCTTCAAAAACCTCCAATGGTTGGGCACCTGAGATTCCATATTTTCTATCGAATACAAAAAATGGCACACCCCGTACTCCCAACATCCTGGATTCATAAATATCTTGCTCTACTTTGTCAGCATATTCGTTTGAATCCAAGCAAGATTTAACCCTTTCTTTCTCCAGACCAACCTCCATAGCCAAGGAAACAAGTGTTTCCATATCATCGATATTAGCTCCTTCAGTAAAATACGCTTTCAACAACCTTTCCTTCATCGCACCTCCTTTTTCCAAAGACTTAGCCAACTGCAGTACCCTATGGGCATTTTTGGCATTGGCCACAACAGTTTTATCCATTTGATAATGCAAATCTTCGGCTTTAGCCATATCGACTACCTGCTGTGTGATTAGTTTGGTTTGATCCAAACTCCAACCTTTTGTTTCTGAGAGATATTCCAGGGTACTTTTACTAGGATCAGTTACCATATCCGGATTTAATAGAAAACTTTTCCATTCGATTTTTACCTGATCCGAAAATTCAAAAGATTTCAATGCCGCTTCAAGCCTTCTTTTTCCGATGTAACAAAATGGACACATGATGTCCGACCAAATTTCTATTTTCATCTTATTCCGTTTACTTTGGTACATTAATCAAAATCACCACAGAATGGTTCAAAAAAAACGAACAAAAGAATGTCCTTCTTGTGCTATGCAAGTAGATAAAACTGCTGAATTCTGCCCCATTTGCAATTTTCATTTTCCAAGAAAAAAACTTATTTACCAATGGGTTGCAATTTTATTGGCTTTGTTTTTTCTATTGGTGTTCATCCTGTGAAATTGATGATTTCAAAAGGTTCTTCTATATTAAGTCTAGACTTCAATCAAATATAAAAAACCATCCAGTGAGTACAGCCACAGGATGATTCTTACACCATTTCCAAGTGATTCTTCAAAGAGTCGAGGACGGCATCTGCTACTAAATGATAGAAAACATCTGGATTATTGTCTACCTGTACTGCCTCCAAAGCTTTGTAATAGGCCAATCGGGATGTAAGGTCTCCTTTAAGATTGGCAATGGTCAGCCCATGTTTCAGTAAAATCAAATTCATTACTAGCCTGCTGGTACGGCCATTCCCATCAATAAAAGGATGGATACTCACCAATCGCTCATGCATTTCTGCTGCCAGAATTACAGGGTGAAGTGTGCTTTTCTGCTGATCATAATGCAGAAAATATTCCTCCATCAACTTTTCTAACATAAACGGCTGAGGTGGCACATGCTCGCTTCCGGATATCCTAACTGGCACCTTTCTATATCTTCCGGCATTATCTTTATCTATCCCCTTCAGAATTAAATAATGTAACTCCATTAGAACCCTTGGACCGAAATCCATTTTGTCAGATACCAGCTGCTCAATATAAGAAACAGCTTCAGCATGGTTTATAGCCTCCAAATGCTCCCTCATTGATTTCCCTCCTATGGTTATCCCTTCATTTACGACCAAGTGAGTCTCTTGAAGGCTAAGCGTATTCCCTTCAATCCTATTACTCTCATAAGTATAGGACACCATAAAAAACTCCTGCATTTTTTTGAGCTGGGTTTTATTAAGGGGTTTCTTGGAAGACCATTCATACCTCAATGCATCTATGGCCTTAAGCTTCTCTTTGATGCTCGAACTTAACTCCTGCATCATCAGGGATTGATGACCTGAAAGGTATTCAACCCTGGATTCTGCTAAAGATAGAATTTCGGCTGCATCTGTCTCGTATTCCACTATCTGATAAATCTTTTCGGCCAGCCATATTTTGCGGATAGGATCAAATGGCAAGCCTAAAGACAAAGCCAAAGATTTAAGATTATCTTCAGTAGGAAGTCTGATTCCTTTTTCAAACTTGGACACTAATGCCGGATCTATCCCACTTTCAAAAGCAAGTTGCCTAACAACCCAGCCTTTTTCCTTTCTTTTTTCTGCAATCATTTGGGCCAAATTTTTCATACTCGAATTTGTTGACTATTTGTTTGTTGACAAATTTATTCAACAAATTTCGGTTTAAGAATTTTTTTTTCAATTTTTTTTCCACAAATTGAAGGGTAATCTCCTCAGCACTATGAAAAAAAGAACTTTCCTTAAAAATCTGGCATTATCAGGACTTGCAGGTTCGGCTTCTTTCCAAGCTTTGGCCAAAACTGTTGATGCATATGCGCATATTCCAGCCGAAAAATTAGCAAGTGATGAGGGTTTTTGGAGAAAAATCAGGGATGGTTACCGATTAAAACCTGATTACATCAATTTGGAAAATGGCTACTATTGTTTTATTCCTAAGGAAATTCTGGAAAGTTATATCGAAACAATCAGGGAAATCAATTTCCAAGGTTCTTGGTATTTCAGAACCGTACAATGGGACAATAAAGACAAAGCTGCTGCCCGGCTGGCTGAAATGTTTGGAGGTTCTCCCGATGAAATAGCCATCACAAGAAACGCAACCGAATCCCTGGACATCATCATATCAGGATATCCATGGCAAAAAGGAGATGAGGCTATTTTTGCACATCAGGACTATGGAAGTATCAAAAACATGTTTGAACTGGCTTCTAGGCGTTATGGTATAATCAATAAAATCGTTGATATTCCAAATCACCCAAAATCGGATGAAGAAATAGTTAAAATCTATGAAAATGCCATAACATCAAAAACCAAATTGATCATGGTCAGTCATATGATCAACATTACAGGACAAATTCTTCCTGTTAAAAAAATATGCGAAATGGCACATAAGCATGGTGTGGAAGTGATGTTGGACGGCGCACACTGTATAGCTCATTTTGATTTTAAAATTGATGAATTGGGATGTGATTATTACGCATGCTCGCTTCACAAATGGTTAAGTGTACCTTTAGGAGCAGGTCTGCTTTATACCAAAAAAGAAAAAATCAATCAGATTTGGCCACTCATGGCCCCCTATGAATTAGACCATACCAATATCAAAAATCTCAACCACACAGGGACACACCCTGTAGCCACAGATTTAGCAGTTAATTATGCAATTGATTATTACAATAAAATTGGACCAAAAAGAAAAGAAGAGAGATTAAGATATCTACAGAGATATTGGTCTGATCAGGTAAGAAATATGCCAGGAATTGTTTTAAATACTCCCAAAGATCCCGCTAGAAGTTGTGGTATTGCCAATGTCGGCATTAAAGGCATGGATCCCAGTGTCATGGCTAAAACCCTTCTCGAAAAACATAGGATTTACACTGTGGGAATTGAGTATGCAGGGGTCAATGGTTGCAGAATTACCCCAAATATCTATACCACACCGGAAGAATTGGACACTTTCGTAAAAGCACTAATGGAAATGACAAAAGCATAACCTTAAACCAACATATCATCCAAAGGTGTATGAATAGAATTTAAACTAGTCTTTTGTAGGGAACCAAACAATTTTTAAATAACTCTGATTGCCCACTAAATAAAATAAATTGAGCATATGGCAAATAATGATACTGCCATACTGGAAATCTTATCCCTAAGAGTCAAATTACATTTCGGAATTTGCCATAAAAACACCTCGTTATTGTCATTATGAAAATTTAACAAAAGGCATTATTAATTATTCGCACTAACCCTTGCATTTTATTTCAAACCTTTTAACCTTTGCGTACGTTTTCAAAACAAATGCAAAAACTAAACAATATAGCGACGCCAATTTCAAGTGCACCCATGTACACTTCGGCTTTGTCTATGTTATTTTTGGCTCCTTTGAGGAGGTTTAGAAACAGCTTCAGGGCAATGTCCCTGTAATATCCTTTGGTGTCCTACGTGGATGACCTACAATAGCATATTCTTCCCTTTCATTTATTAACCTAGATGCTCTATGAGCAATCAAATATTCATTTATTTCCTTTAGGACAAAATGGAAAACTACTCCTTCATTATTCAACCAGCTACTGAAAAGCATTTGCATTATGCAGAGACCATTACCAATGAAATGGAACAATCTGCAAAAGCCAGAGGTACAGGTATCGCAAAGCGCTCGCCAGAATACATCAAAACCAAGATGCAGGAAGGGAAAGCAGTTATCGCTTTGACCTCAGATGGCGTTTGGGCAGGATTTTGCTATATTGAAGCCTGGGGGCACGGAAAGTTTGTGGCCAATTCCGGACTAATTGTAAATCCGGAATTCAGAAAATATGGTCTAGCAAGAAAAATCAAAAATGAAATTTTCAAACTGAGCCAACAAAAATATCCGGAGGCCAAAATATTTGGTTTGACCACTGGGGCAGCCGTGATGAAAATCAATTCAGAGTTGGGTTATATTCCAGTTTCCTATTCGGACCTTACCGATGATGAAGAATTTTGGAAAGGATGTAACAGCTGTGTGAATGTTGAAATCCTGAAAGCTAAGAACAGGCAAAACTGTCTATGCACGGCTATGTTATATGACCCATCCAAAAAAGCTAAGACTGAAGAGGTCGCTTTGAGAAAAGATTTCAAAAAGAACCTCAAACTTTTTGAAAGATGGACAAGATTGAAGAAATCAATTCTGCTGAACATTAAGAAAACCAAGAACAAAACCTTAAGCATATTTTAAATCCGAAAGCTTCAAGGCTTTCCAAAAACGATAAAAGATGAAAAAAGTAGTATTAGCGTACAGTGGAGGATTGGACACAACATTCTGTGCACTTCACCTTTCCAAAGACCTCGGGTACGAAGTACATGCCGTGCTGATCAACACAGGCGGCTTTTCTACAGGCGAATTAAAGGATATTGAAGCACGGGCCAATGGCTTGGGAATAGCTTCTTTTACAATTCTGGATGTCACCAAAACCTATTATCAAGAAGTAATCAAATTCTTGGTCTTTGGCAATGTGCTCAAAAACCAAACCTATCCCCTTTCTGTAAGTGCTGAAAGAATTTTACAGGCCAAAACACTGGCAGATTACGTCAAAAAAATCGGGGCAAAATCCGTAGCTCACGGAAGTACAGGAGCTGGAAATGATCAGGTACGCTTTGACATGATTTTCCAGACCATCATACCAGATATAGAGATCATTACTCCTATTCGGGACCTGAAATTGAGCAGGGAAGAAGAAATAGCCTACCTCAAAAAGCATGGCGTTTCCATGAACTTCGAAAAGGCTGCTTATTCTATCAACAAGGGCATCTGGGGTACCTCTGTAGGGGGAAAAGAAACCTTAACCTCCAATCAGACGCTTCCGGAAGCAGCATGGCCTACTCAGGTAAGCAAAAGCGAATCAGAAGAATTAAATCTCGAATTTGAAAAAGGGGAAATCACAGCAGTAAACGGCACCCATTACGATAATCCTATAGAAGCAATCCTGAAAATCCAGGAATTGGCAGGTCCATTCGGAATTGGAAGAGATGTCCATGTGGGTGACACCATCATCGGAATTAAAGGACGAGTAGGCTTTGAAGCTGCAGCCCCATTGATCATCATAAAAAGCCATCAGTTGCTTGAAAAACATATTTTGACCAAATGGCAGACTTTCTGGAAAAACCAAATAGCTGAGTTCTACGGTAACCACTTGCATGAAGGTCACTATCTGGACCCTGTAATGAGAAATTTGGAAGCATTTCTCGAAAGCACCCAGAAGTTTGTGAGCGGCAAAGTAAAAGTCATGTTACACCCATACCGCTTCCAATTAGTGGGTATCGAATCAAAACATGACCTGATGGCTTCCAAATTCGGAAGCTATGGAGAAATGAACAAAGGTTATACTGCGGAAGATGTTAAGGGTTTTACGAGAATTTTAGGCAACCAAACTGCCATATTCCATCAAGTCAACTACCATGAAGAAAATTAAAACAGCCATCATTGGCGCTGCAGGCTATACAGGCGGAGAACTACTCCGACTTTTGATACACCATCCTGCATGCGAATTGATGTATATCCACAGCAATAGCCAAAAAGGCAAAAAGGTAACAGATGTACACCCAGACCTTATCGGGGAAACCGAGCTTGTCTTTACTGATGAAGTGGTCACAGATGGTATTGAAGCTATTTTCTTGGGGCTCCCGCATGGTCAGACGAAAGGATTTCTGGAAAAGAATCCTTTCCCGGAACAAACAATCATCATCGACCTGAGTACAGATTTCAGAGATGAGAGCAATGGTTTCTTGTATGGTCTTCCAGAGATCAATAAACAAAAGCTGCTTACTGCCAAAAAAATCGCCAATCCCGGCTGTTTCGCTACAGGTATCCAATTGGCTTTGGCGCCTTCCGTGGCAAGGGGATGGGTAAATAATACTATCCACATCTCTGGCATCACAGGAAGTACAGGGGCTGGAAAATCGTTGAGTGACACTACCCATTTCAGTTATAGATCCAATAATATGTCGGTCTATAAACTGTTTACGCATCAGCACCTCAAAGAAATCAAACAGACTTTCAGTCAAATCAAAAATACTTTTGATCAGGAAATCTTATTTGTCCCGTATAGAGGGAACTTTACCAGAGGTATATGGATTACGGCCTACTTTCCTTTTACAGGTGAATTGACAGAGGCTATGGAGGCATATCAATCCTTTTATCAAGATGCTCCTTTCACTCATATATCGGACTTGGACATTGACCTCAAGCAGGCAATCAACACCAACAAATGCATCATCCACCTGAAAAAGGAAAAAGATCAATTGGTCATTTATGCCGCAATTGACAACCTTCTAAAAGGAGCCTCGGGACAAGCTGTTCAGAATTTCAACCTGGCTTTCGGATTGGATGAAAAATCTGGTCTAAATCTAAAAAGCATCGCATTTTAACCCGATAATCATGAAATTATTTGATGTTTATCCTCTGATCAATGTTACACCAGTAAAGGCACTTGGTGCAACTTTATGGGATGATCAGGGCAATGAATACCTTGACCTTTATGGAGGCCATGCCGTTATCTCTGTAGGTCATAGCCATCCACACTTCAACAATAGGCTAAAAGACCAATTAGATCAGATGACTTTTTACTCTAATTCTGTCCAGATACCGATACAAAAGCAACTTGCGGATAAACTTGGCAAACTTTCGGGCTATGAAGATTACAGCCTATTCCTTTGTAATTCCGGTGCCGAAGCAAATGAAAACGCACTGAAGCTTGCTTCCTTTTGTACCGGAAAACCAGGATTCATCAGCTTTACCGGTGCATTTCACGGAAGAACTGCAGGAGCCGTTGTCTTGACAGATAATCCAAAAATTATAGCCCCATCCAATAGGCGGGAAGATGCCTACATCCTGCCATGGGGAAATATTGACGCGGTAGAAAAGCAGATGCAACAAGGAAATATAGCAGGAATCATTATTGAAGGAATCCAAGGCGTCGGAGGAATTCAAGTGCCAGATCCGGACTTCCTGCTTGCAGTAGCAGACTTATGTAAAAAACATCATGCAAAACTTATTCTGGATGAAGTGCAATCAGGTTATGGAAGAACAGGAAAGTTTTTTGCACATCAATGGGTGGATGGGCTAAAACCGGATCTAATCACCATAGCTAAAGGAATGGGCAATGGATTCCCTATTGGCGGCGTACTTATACATCCGGATATCAAGGCTTCACACGGCTTGCTTGGCACCACTTTTGGTGGTAATCATCTAGCATGTGCTGCCGGACTGGGAGTATTGGAAATCATCGAAAGAGAAAACCTGATGGCACATGCCCAACAAATGGGAGATTTCCTCATCACTGAACTGAACAAAATCCCAGGTATTAAAGAAGTCAGGGGTAAAGGATTGATGATAGGCATAGACCTTGAAAGTGAGGCAGCACCTGTTCGTTCTGAATTGGTTAATAAATACAGAATTTTCACAGGAAGTTCAGCTGGAAAACACACCATTCGTTTGCTTCCACCTTTAAATATTGAAATGAATCAACTATCTTCGTTTTTGGATAGTTTAAAGAAAATTTTGAACTGACCTTCGATGAGGTCAAACCATTTCATCATATCATGAAGTATTTTACCCAATTTGAATCTAAAAAATTAGCTGATCAGTTGATAGAAAAAGCGCTTTCCTATAAAACCAACCCTCTTGTAGACCACAAAAAGGGAATTGGCAAAAGAATCGGCTGTATTTTTCTCAACCCCTCCCTTAGAACCAGAGCCAGCACGCAAATTGCTGCTTTGAATTTAGGAATGGAACCCATTGTCATGAATATGGACAAAGAAGGATGGGCTTTGGAAATGAAAGAAGGTGCCGTGATGAACAAAGGCACGGTGGAGCATATCAAAGATGCCGCAGCAGTTCTGGGTTCTTATTTTGACATCTTGGCCATCAGGGCATTCCCAAGTCTGACAAACAAGCAGGAGGATATTGAAGACTTTACCTTCAATCAATTCATCAAATATTCAGGTGTACCGGTAATTTCCTTAGAAAGTGCCATCAGACACCCTTTACAAAGTTTGGCCGACATGGTTACCATCCATGAGCACACAAGAGAAATCAAAAAGCCAAAAGTTGTGCTCACCTGGGCTCCTCATATCAAGGCTATTCCTCATGCTGTCGCCAATTCCTTTGCTGAATGGACTTTAGGATGTGAACATGATCTGACCATTACCCACCCAGTAGGGTATGAATTGGACCCTATGTTTACCAAAGGTGCCCATATCGAACTGGACCAGAAAAAGGCCTTGGAAGATGCTGATTTTGTCTATGTGAAAAACTGGTCAGCATTTAACGACTACGGGAAAATTGTCACCACTGATAGTTCTTGGATGCTAACTGAGAAGCATTTTAAACATGCCAAAAACGCAAAAGTAATGCACTGCCTTCCGGTAAGAAGGAATGTGGAACTATCTGATGAAATTCTGGACGGCAAAAGAAGCCTAGTTCAGGAGCAAGCCAACAACAGGATTTATGCAGCCCAATCTGTCATCAGCCATATATTGGGTTAAGCAAACAACACTACTCAAACCACTAAACTACCTCAACTATGCATGTAAGTATCATTAAAATTGGTGGCAATGTCATCGATTTTCCTGAAAAACTCGAAGAATTCTTATACCTGTTTTCAAGATTTCCCGGCAAAAAAATATTGGTCCATGGAGGCGGGGTTATGGCCTCGAAGTTTGGAGAAAGCTTGGGAGTGATGCCACAAATGGTTGATGGAAGAAGGATTACTGATAAAGATACTTTGGATATAGTTACCATGGTATATGCAGGATTGATCAATAAACAAATTGTGGCCAAACTGCAAGCTTTGAAGCAAAATGCACTGGGAATGACGGGAGCGGATGGTAACCTTATCCGCGCTGTCAAAAGACCTGTCAAAACAATTGATTACGGATTTGTGGGCGATATTCAAGAAGTCAATACCGATCTGATACAGACTTTGTTGGAAAATCAAATTGTCCCGGTGGTTTCAGCCATTACCCATGATAAAAACGGACAGTTGCTCAACACCAATGCTGACAGCATTGCGTCAGAATTGGCTACATCCTTGTCAAAAAAATTTAAAGTAGACCTCTATTATTGTTTCAACAAGCCTGGAGTACTGATAGATGAAAAAAATGACCACTCCATCGTTCCTTTGATCAATGAAGAAATTTACGCAGAATTGAAAAAAGAAAATGTCATTCACTCCGGCATGATTCCAAAATTAGACAATGCTTTCGCCGCGCTACATAAAGGCGTACACCATGTATGGATAGGAAAGGCGGAAAATCTCCTTTTGGCTGCTAAAGGTAAACTTTCAGGAACAACCATTCAAAGACACCGGTACGACCTGTATTGACAAATAAATGGAAGTTAAGGATCAAAATTTATTTGAAGAAGCGTTAAATCTGCTTAAACAGCTCATTGCAACCCCATCTTTCAGTAAGGAAGAGGATAAAACGGCAGACATCATCCAGTCATTTCTGGAATCCAAAGGTATTACTACTCTAAGAAAAGGAAACAACATTGTATCTTGGTCAAACCAAGAAAAAAACTCCAAGCCTTATGTCCTGCTGAATTCCCATCATGACACCGTAAAGCCGAATGCCGGTTACACAAAAGATCCTTTTCAACCGATCGTTGAAAACGGCAAACTATATGGCTTGGGCAGCAATGATGCGGGCGGATGCCTGGTCAGTTTAATTGCCACTTTTTGCTATTTTCAGGACAAGGAACTTCCCTTTAACATTATCCTAGCAGCAACTGCTGAAGAAGAAATCTCAGGAAAAAATGGTATTGAAAGCGTACTATCTGATCTACCTAAAATCGAATTGGCAATAATTGGTGAACCCACTTTAATGCAAATGGCCATTGCGGAAAAAGGTCTTTTGGTCATTGATGCTACTGTACGGGGAAAAGCAGGTCATGCAGCCAGAGAAGAAGGAGAAAATGCTTTGTACAAAGCCTTAGACGATCTTGTAACCATCAGGGACTTTGAATTCAAAAAAGTATCCCCTTATTTGGGTAAAACCAAAGTAACAGCTACTGTTATTCAAGCAGGAAATCAGCACAATGTCATACCGGATCTTTGCACTTATACCCTTGACGTACGGGTTACAGACAGCTATACCCTAGAAGAGGCTCTTCAAGAGCTAAAACATGCCTTAAAAGCAGATTTACAACCTAGATCATTAAGATTAAACTCTTCAAAAACTCCCAATGACCATCCTATTCATAAGGTTGCTGAATATTTACAACTTAAAAAATATGGAAGCCCTACACTCTCAGATCAGGCATTAATCCCCTACCCTTCTGTGAAAATTGGTCCCGGAGATTCTGCAAGATCCCATACGGCAGATGAATATATTTTTGTGGATGAAATCAATAAAGGAATAGAAGGATATATTAACATTTTGAATAGCTATGCAGAAAGCTTTTCCTCCAAATAAAATTTGAATCATGAAACTCTGGCAGAAAAACACAGGATCTAAAAAAGAAGTGGAAAATTTTACCATCGGTAGAGATCCTGAATTTGATATCGTTTTAGCTCCCTTCGATGTACTGGGATCCATGGCACATGCCATAATGCTTGAAAAGATCGACCTTTTAACAGCTGATGAATTAAAAACATTACTAAAAGGCCTTAAAGAAATTTACCATGAAATAGCACAGGGGCAATTTAACATTGACCCGGGAGTGGAAGATGTACATTCCCAAGTAGAGTTTTTACTGACTCAGCGATATGGAGAGGTGGGCAAAAAGCTTCATAGTGGTAGGTCAAGAAATGATCAGGTTTTGGTTGATTTGAAATTATTTTATCGTGATGCCATAAAAGAATTGGCCGAGGCATCAATGGAATTATTTGAGCTTTTGATCCAGCTTTCCAACAAACACCAGGCGGATCTAATGCCGGGATATACGCATACGCAACTTGCCATGCCTTCCTCTTTTGGACTTTGGTTTGGCTCATTTGCAGAAGGACTAGCTGAAGATATGGAATTGCTACTCACTGCCTATAAACTTTCTAATAAAAACCCTCTTGGTTCGGCAGCAGGCTATGGTTCTTCCTTTCCATTGAACCGCACCCTGACAACTCAACTCCTTGGATTTGAAGATTTGCACCACAACGTCATCAATGCGCAGAATAGCAGGGGAAAAACTGAAAAAACAATTGCATTTGCGCTCTCAGGAATTGCAGGAACTCTGAATAAGTTGGCTGCAGATGTCTGTATTTTCATGAACCAGCATTTTGGGTTCATTGGATTTCCAGATGACCTGACTACCGGAAGCAGCATCATGCCCCACAAAAAAAATCCAGACGTTTTTGAACTGATCAGAGCCAAAACCAATCAAATTCAGGGCATCCCCAATACTGTAACTATACTGCTGACCAATACGACTACCGGATATCATCGAGACCTACAATTATTAAAAGAGGCCATCTTCCCCGGAATAGAGACACTTTTGGATTGCTTGAGAATGACAACCTACATGCTGAAAGAAATCAAAGTAAAAAGCAACATATTACAAGACCCTTTCTATAAGCATTTATTCAGCGTAGAAGTTGTCAATCAGTTGGTTATCGAAGGAATGCCATTCAGAGATGCCTATAAAAAAGTCGGAATGGACATCGAATCAGGTAATTTCACCCCAGATCAAAACAATGTTTCACACACCCACGAGGGAAGCATTGGAAATCTATGTAATGAAAACATAAATGATAAAATGAATAAGGTTTTAGGACAATTCAGTTTTATCAAAACTGATGAGCAAATCAAAAAATTACTGGAAAGCTGATCTAAAATCCCAATTTAAACTCTAAGTGAAGCTCTTCCTCCACTTTTACCAGGCCTCCAAGTTTCTTGGGGGCCTCCAATTCCAGTTCTTCAAAGCTTAATACCAAGTTGGCGGCAACCCCTTCAGGAATTCTTTTTAAAATCAGGTCGTTGTAATACAATCTTTTACCTACTATGTCAACAGTCATATCACAGGAATAGTGTCCATAGCTGGATTTGAGGTCCTTAACCCATACTTTGGCTGTTGGATACCGGTCGGCTTTAATGGTTTTTCTGAAATCTTTATTCAATAAGAAATTCCCGCAGGAAAAATCCTGAACGGGAATTTCAAAAATCAAATCTTTTACTTTTTTGGTGTAATCAATGTAAAGCGTATCCTTCAAGCCATTTCTAGAATAATCACAGTTGAATCCTCCTATGGAAGTCTGACCACTGACGGTGATCATTTTTCTGGTTACTATGACTTCCCTTTCTTCTTTATAAGGACTCAATAAGATCAGTATAAGAGCTAAAAGGATACGCATTTAAGTTTTAAGTTTAGAAGCCAATCACGCCTTCAATCATTAGGCCGTTAAATTTACCACCATTTCTGATATCATTGGCAGCGAAGTTGTTATAGTTTTGGCTAACATATTCCAATTTTGCCAAGACATTTTTGGTAACAAACCAGCCACCGCCTACTTGGATTCTTTCCATGTTGACATCAAGTCCTGAACCGAACAAGGTACCGTCAACTTTATTGTATCTACCAGCTACGTAGAACTTCTCATTGGTACCAAATCTGTAAACTAAGTCAGTTCCGATTTGGGTCCAAGTTCTGTCTTCGGCTTCACCTCTTGCAGCTCCAGTGGATTGCTCAAAGTTACCAAAGAATTCCAAACCTTTGTATTTGATGAATGGGTTGATCACCCACGCAGTGATATTATTGGTTTGGTTAGGGTTGAATCTACCAGAGGTAAATTGTGCCGCTGTAGTAGCCAAAGTGTTTTCCATTACCAAGTAGTATCTTGAGCCGGCACGGTCACCACCCCAAAGCGTATTTCTAGCAGAACTTGAAGTAGTGTAGATAGAACCGGTCAATCTCAATCTCAGGTCTTCAGCTACATAGTTGTCATAACCAAATTTACCGATAAAGTTTGGCTTTCTGTTAGCTGGATTAGTTACACCACCTTGAATCTCACCACCTGTTACTGCAGCCATGGCTAACCATCCATTATTCTGGAAGAAGATTTCACCACCAACTTCAGTTGTAAAGGCATCCATGATGTAGTTACCTACAAATGGGTTATACATCGCGTTACCATTATCTGATCTTCTAAAGTGTGCATCACCATAGTTGATTTCCATGTGACCAACTCTTACAGTCAGGTATTTGTCAAACCAGTCAGTGTTACCAAGATTCAAGAAGCCCAATTTATCAACTTGAATGAAACCACCTTTCACCCATGTTTCAGGATGGTGTCTTGAAGACAGATAGGTCACCAAGTTCAATCGAAGACCATCAGCCAAAGCAACGTCAATATTCAAGTTGGCTGTTGCCAGGTTAGTACCCGCGCCAATATCGATCAATTGGTTAAGGTTTACGTTGTTTGCATTTACATTTGGCGTAGCTGTATTTGAGTGACTCAAGTTTTGCCACTGTTGGGTGAAATGGCCACCAATTCTTACTTTCATACCATCGTATGCAACTGTATCTTCTTTACCAGTTTCGAAGACGTTGATACCTCTTTGGTCATATGATCTCCAGAATTGCATATCTCTCTGAAGACCCTGTGCTAAACCGGACACAATGAATCCGATTACTGCAATCGCGGCAATAATGTACTTTTTCATACTCGTGGAAAATTAATTTGTAGGTTGAAATGTTGTTTTGAAAGAAATTGTAATTTCGTCTTTTGTTTTTACTGTACCCATCAAAGCTGTTGGTGGGTCTACAGAGAAGTAGGTGAGTTTGGTGGCAAAACTTCCATCAAAAGTCAGCTTATTGCCATTTTGTACTAATTTTACAGGGAAAGATGCCGGTTTTGTTACCCCAGCGATGGTGAAATCCCCTTTAGCTTGGTAATTGTTACCTGAACCTGTGATTTCTTTTAAGGTGAATTTGATCTCTTTGTGTTTTGTAGTCTGCAATGCCTTATAAGCATTGTTGTCCAAACCTTTGGTACCGCTTTTCAATGTTTCAGCTACCAAGGTTACCGTTAAGCTTTTAATCCCTTTGAACTGGCTACCCTCCATTTCAAACATGCCTTCTCCCTTTGCAGTATTGGAAGTCATATGCCAATCATGAAGCGTTGAACCTCCTTCAACTTTTAACTCCGGTGATGGAGCCAGGCTATATTTTGTTTGAGCGAAAAGTGACACATTCAATGACATCAGGACAATTATCATTATCGCCGACATCCATATCATTCTTTTTTTCATTTTAGTTGAGGTTGTTTGTTGAAACAAATTTGGATAACTATTTACCGAAATAACATGATGAAAATCATATTTGAGCATGATTAAAGACACAACTAAAAAACATGCTTAAAAAGAAAATAAAAAAATAAATCTTCACCTGATTTTAGATGAAGATTTTATTAAACGGTATTAAAACAAAATATTATTACTTTTCAACCTTTTGAAAATAACTTCTGCAAAATTTTGTAAGTAATCAAATAGGTCGGTTTTACGCCTTCCATGCCTAAAGCACCCGATGCGAGGGTACTTCCTGTCTCTAATGGGTTATCTGATGCATAGTAGGCATATAGAACTTTGACATTTTTCCGGATGCTTTGACGGATGATACTTTCAGATTGAATGGCTTTTTGATAGTGAGCGCCCTCCATTTCCAATCCTATAGCTTTCCAGGAAGATTCCATTAAATAACTCAATACGTCTTTATTCTGAAGAGAGGTACCTAGCACCGTAAACATGGTCCCCTGACATACTCCAAGACCATAGCCTTCAAAATCTTTTTTACTCAGCTCATTCTTGAAAGGATAATTATCCGCTGTACCCTCAAATACGTGACTATCCGGAATCATGATATCTCCTTTTTTCCCAGTCAGGATACCGGCTTTCCCCATAATGGAGGCAGATAAGACATTCAAAGGATAACTTTTCCCATCTTCTGTCTCATATGGCTTCAAAAGTTCATCAAAACACTCATAGGCCTGCTCACCAAAAGCATAATCCATTATCAAGATGACAGGACGCTTTTTCGGATCCTCTGGAAGTGGACATCCATGCAAGATTGTATCCTTACTCATCGCAAGCGTGTCAATCAGCTGAACATGAATATTGGTTCCAGATTCATCATCTACTTGAATAAACCCATTTTTCTGTGCGTAGCTCAGGATCTCCTTACCCTTGTGGTTTTTGCTTCCTACACTGATTTCCATTGCTACTTGCTCAACCTCCTCAAAAGATTTAAGCCCTAAAGCCTGATGACCGTAGACAGTATTCAAAAAACTATGCAGATTGGCAGATACAATATGAATCGGCCTTTCAATCAGCCCTTTTTCAAAAAGTACACTTTTAATCTTATTTGCCCATAGTTCCCCATAAACGTGATGACCAACTCTTTGTCTCAATGTCGATGAAAAAGAAATCTCCCTGTCCTTCCCTTCAAACACCTCTCCCATAGCCAATTTACCCAAGTGATATACTATCCTGAACAAACTATTGGTATGCGGAGAAGATTCAAACTTCTTAACAGCTTCATGGGTCTCGTCAAAAGTTCGACCAATGACATGACTCAGATACGAACAAGCTACTTCTTGGTCAAACTCCTCACCCTTTTCTTCTTTTTCAATAATTTTCCCAAGCATCTCCCAATTAAGATCTATCCTGCCTTTGGCATCTGTACTGTTGGATTTGATTTTTTCAGACTCTATGTAGAGAAAAGTCAAATGTGTCAAAATATCATAAATATCTGACCTACCCCTTGTCATTTCTACATACATCTGATCATCATCTACCCTGTAGCAGTTACGCTTCCTCTTAGCAGGTACTATTGCCTGGAAAGTTGAATTCTCATATCCTTCCCTACTGATCAATCGAATATATCGGCATTCCTCTATTCCTCTTGGAAGCCTTTCCATTACATATAATAAGCCATCCAGTTCAATTTTTTCGTCCTGGGCCAATAAACCGTAAATCTCAGGACTTAACACCAAAAGGGAATCCACCAAAGACTCACCGGAAACTCCCATGGGCTTGTATGAACCTCTCATAAAAAGGTGCCTCATGGTAATATAAAGTTTCTCAATGGCTGCTCTGGATTCCTGTGCTCTTGTTCTTTTCATAGATAATAAAATTATTTTGTATTAGATAAATTCTACAAAATTAACAAAAATCAGGCAATTTGGAGATTAAATTTTTATTAACAAGAACCAAATCACTGACAATCAGACATATCTTTCACTCAAAATATTCATGTGATGAATAGTATGCCCTGCAATAATATTGAATAACGCGCGTACAGTTACCGGAACATTGTTGGCCACACCAAAATTAACATAGGTAGATTCAGGAATATTCCTCAGCATAGAAACCAAAGCATATCTCGTCATTTCAAACTCTTCCAGTAATCTGACTAATGGAACTTCATTAAACAAAGCCTTCTGAACATAAGCATCCTGATCAAAACCAGGAAGAGATGCCTGTTCTCCCCTCGCAATACTGAGTGCTCTGTAAGCCATCACCCTATCTGTATCTGTGATATGCCCTAAAACTTCCTTGGCTGACCATTTTCCTTCTGCATAAGCCAACTTACTTTTTTCCTCTCCCATTTTTTCAAAAAAAATTCTCACTTCTTCAATTTGAGAAAGCAGTATCTTGGGAAGGTCTTTTCCTTTTACCCAATTGATATAGGTTTCATAATAAGGATTATATTCACCTTCCTGCGGTATTAATAATTCGTTCATGTAATTTGAGTTTATTTTCGGTTTAACACATTGTAAATTTAAGCCATTCAAAATGATACCTATTGATTATGAAAAGAATTTTAGTGCTCATCACCTATTTTATCACCCATTTAAGTATTGCCCAAACCCAGATTGTTCATAGAGATGCAGAAATTGCCGGAATGGTACAGGAGATTTCCGCTACCAATTTGGAAAAGTATGTCCGTGAACTGGCAGCTTTCAGAACCAGACATACCCTAAGCAAAGATGATCCAAATGAAGGTATTCTGGCCTCACAGAATTATGCATTGACACATTTCAAATCCTTCGAAGCAAATGCCAATGGAAGGTTAAGTTCAGAAATTGACTTTTTTACAGTCGAAGCAGATGGAAGAAGAATTCCTTCTGACAGTAAAATCGGAAATGTGATGGCTACCCTAAAGGGTACCGACCCAAATGATAATAGGGTTTTTATCATTTCAGCTCATATTGACAGTAGAGCGCTTGATGTCATGAATACAGAAATAGACGCTCCTGGTGCCAATGATGATGGTTCTGGTGTGGCAGCAGTCATTGAACTTGCCAGAATCATGTCCAAAAAACAATTTAAAGCCACTATCATATTTGTCATTGTATCCGGAGAAGAGCAAGGACTTAAAGGCGCCGCTTATTTAGCTGAAAAAGCCCTAAATGAAAACTGGAACTTGGTGGCTATGCTCAACAATGACATGATCGGCAACAGCAATTCCTCCGAAACCAATATCAATGACAATACCCGTGTCAGGATTTTTTCAGAAGGTGTACCATCAGCTGAAACAGAAAGAATGGCAGCAATCAGAAGATATACCAACGGTGAAAACGACAGTAAATCCAGACAACTAGCCCGATACATGAAAGAACTGGGAGAAAGATATGTGGACCAACTTGAAGTTAAACTGGTGTATAGGAATGACCGCTTCTTAAGAGGTGGTGACCACACGCCATTTGCCCAAAGGGGATTTACGGCAATCAGAGTCTGTGAAATGAACGAGAATTACTATCACCAACATGAAAATGTCCGTGTAGAGAACGGCATTCAATATGGCGATCTTCCGGAATTTGTTGACTTTGAATATATGAGAAAGGTTACAGGTATCAACCTGGCCTCTTTGGCTTCCCTGGCAAACGCGCCTTCAGAACCTACCAATGTAGGCATTGATGTGAGAAGGTTGAGCAATACCTCCACCCTGAGATGGGAAGCACCGGAAAAAGGAAAAGCAAAAGGTTACTATGTTCTGATGAGAGAAACTGATGCCTCTATGTGGCAAAAGAAATTTTATACCGAAGACACTACCTTGAGCATCCCCTACTCCAAAGACAATTACTTCTTTGCTGTACAGGCAGTGGGAGAAGGAGGTCATGAGAGTCTGGCTGTATTTCCTCAGCCGATTACCAGATAAAAATACTCTGACCTAAAGTTGCTTCAAAACCCAAAGCCACGGATTTGAATCCGTGGCTTTTTCGTCCGGTGCTTCTCGAAATTTTAGAGGCGGTCCCTATGGGACCGATGCACAATATCCGGCCTTATCTACCGATAGGTTGTGCCGATGGCACAATGTGCTCCTTTAAACCCATTAGTGAATACTTAATAGTCTATAATTTTTCACTAGGGAGAAACTATGTGTTCTCCTATGTTTCTATTGTGGTAAAATCCATGAATCCCTAAATTTCTACCAAAAGATTGTGCTGCTGGGACTACATATCCCAGCAACAATCCCATAGGTATTACCTATTTCCAATCTCTCTTTACTAACTGTATCAAAGCAGCAAATAGCATTACTGCCAAACAACCAATTGCATTGTACCACAAAAAACCAATATTGATATCTATACCGAATAGACTTTCTCCGTTTTTATAATGAATCAATAATATGAGGGCTTCAGCCAAAAACGCGGCTATAAACACCGCATTCCCCCTCACCCATTTCATATAAAAACCAACCACAAAAATCCCCAATATCGTCCCATAAAAAAGAGACCCCAATAGATTCACTGCCTGAATCAGGTTTTCAAACAAAGTAGCATAAGTCGCAAATAAGATGGCAAAAATGCCCCAAATTGCAGTAAACAGCTTGGAGGAAACCAAATAATGGTACTGACTTCCGTGCTTGGCAATGGATCGTCTGTAAACATCTATGGTAGTGGTCGATCCTAAGGCATTTAATTCGGAAGCCGTAGAAGACATGGCGGCACTGAAGATCACCGCAAATAAGAGACCTATGACGCCCGTAGGGAGGTAATCCATCACAAAACGCATAAAAACATAATCTGTATCCCTGGTTTCGGCATCAGGATTATTTTTAACAATCAATTCTTTGACTTCAGTCCTCACCTTTTCCTGATGGGCCATTTGTTCCTGAATTTTGGCCTTTGCCTCAAGAACTCCTGTTTCATCATTTCGCTCTACCGCACCCAGCATGGTTTGGATCTGCTTGTTCTTTTCCTTAAAAGCCTGAGAAAATTCATCCTGAAGGAGAAAATAATCCTCTCTATATGCTGAATTCTCCAATTGCTCAGTCTGAACCTTATTGAAAACTACTGGAGGTTGGAAGAATTGATAAAACACAAATACCATCACACCTATGAATAGGATGATGAACTGCATTGGTACCTTCAACAATCCATTCATCATCAGCCCCATCCTGCTCTGTGTCAGAGAACTACCTGAAAGATAGCGTTGAACCTGAGATTGATCTGTGCCAAAATAAGACATAAACAAAAATACGGCTGCAGTCATACCGGACCAGAAATTATACCGATCAGCCAAATCCAGCTCAAAATTGACAATATTGAGCTTTTCCATTTTACCCGCCACATGCAGGGCATCGGTAAACTTCACCGGAAGCATATAAATAACCAATATCCCTGCGAGTATCATCCCCCCCATCATAATGGCCATTTGCTGTTTTTGGGTTATAGAAACCGCTCTAGTACCTCCCGAAACAGTATAAATGATCACCAATACTCCAATAAATACGTTCGTAAAGGTCAGATTCCAACCCAACAAAGTAGATAAAATGATCGCCGGCGCATAAATCGTAATACCCGCTGCCAAGCCTCTCTGTATCACAAACAGAAATGCTGCCAAGGTTCTCGTTTTCAGATCAAACCTGTTTTCCAAAAACTCATAAGCCGTATAAACTTTGAGCTTGTAGAAAATAGGAAGAAAGGTCACCGAAAGGATAATCATTGCCAAGGGCAGACCAAAATAGAACTGGATAAACCGCATCCCATCCTCATAAGCCTGACCTGGCGTACTCAGGAAAGTGATCGCTGAAGCTTGGGTTGCCATAATCGACAGACCAATAGTCCACCAGTTCATATTCCCCGTGCCACGGATATAGCTGTCCATATCCTTGATGCCATATGTCTTGTACACCCCATAGCCTACTATGGCCATTAGGGTTCCAAATAGTACTAACCAATCAATAGAACTCATGAATAATTGGTTTTAAGCCAATAAAACAATAAAACCAAAATGCCCAAAACCAGCATCAGTGCGATGTACCAATTATTCCACTTGATATTATCTTTCACCACCTTGTTCTATTAGATTGACAAATATTTTGATGGCCCCAGGTACTCCTGCCGGCAATTGTCTGAACCAGGAAATTCCTGAATAGGTATAAGTCCCCTTTCCATATCGGGTAAACAAGAGAGAGCCTTGATTAGCCTCTTCTCCCGGATCCTGAAGCGTCAATGGACTGGTATATTGTTGATCCCAATTGCTGGTAAAATAAAGCCCTCTTTCCTGTACCCAGCCTTCAAAATCATGCTGACTTACTTGATTTGGTTGACTGAAGACAGAATGTGAATAATCTGCTTCAACAGGGGATCCCTCGACAGTGACCCTTTCCCTGGAAATGCTAAAGGGATATGGTCCCAATTCCCTGGTCAACAAAGGTGAGGACGTATTGTACTGAACGATCACATTCCCTCCTTCTTTCACATATTCCATTAATTCATCTACATTGTCGGCAAGACTTTGATTAACATTGAATGCTCTAATTCCTACTATCACGGTGGCAAAATCCTTCAATCTGCTTTTTCTGATATCCGCATCATCCAAGATAGATATCTGATAGCCCAAACTTCTCAGTACTTCGGGCACATCATCTCCTGCACCCGGAATATACCCCACACTCTGACCTGAAATCTTGATATCCATTTTGACCAAATTTAAGCTTGTATTGGTAAAATAGGTCAAATTTGGAATATGCTTATAAATGATCCTTTTGGTATCCTGACTAAACCTCCTGCCGTCTTTGGTGACGAAGGTTACCAAGACCTCTTTCTTTTCTTGATCTGAATCCAAAAACTTGACGAAATATTCTATCCTTTTTCTACGCTCATCATAGAAAGTATCAATCACTTCATATTGAGAAGACTGAAGACCTGACACCTGTATTTCTCCTTCCAACATTTGGTCCCTAAAGGCAACCTCAACCTTTAGAAGGTCATCTGCCCCACGGATAAGGAATAAATTCTTCTTGTCCAAACTCACATTCACCTCCGGTACAAGCGTAAATGGCTGATTGATCTCTCCATCAACTTGATCGTTGTACTTATATTTCAAAGGCAAATCCATTCGAATTTCCTGACCATCCAAATTCAAAAGAAGATTCCCTGATATCGTAGCTCCATTGATCGGAGGACCTATTTTATTGGGATCATTGATACCGAAAATACTATTGTCCAATGGATTTTGTAGCCAGAAAGGTTGAGAAACCGGATAGTCTTTTGGGATCTGAATTACCAGTGACTGTGTAACAGGTACATTGTTTTTGGCCTCAGCATTGATTTGCTGTGTAAAAATACCTGAACCAAAAGATCTGACGGATATTGGAAATTCACTTGGGTTGTTGAAAACCAACTCAGTATTGATTTTCTCTCCTGGATAACCTATTTCTTTTCGGATGACAAACTCACCTTTGATACCTAATGCATCTATAATCAACCTATCGATATGAGCTTTCTTTTCTTTCAACCATTTTTCATCCAGATTTTGGCTATCCAATTCTTTTTTGATGTCCAATAAATTTTGAATGTTCTTTTCTGGTTGTAAAAAATTAAATTCCTTCAATGCCTTTTCAATAGAAGCAATGATCACTTTCCCATTAGAAAGAAGTTCCCATCTATTGCCTATTCCTTCAAAAGGATTATTGGTAAAGGATTCTCCTTTGACCATTTCAATAAAATCATTTCCCTGTCCAATCTGTGAGGTGGAACCAAAACCCTGTGATTTATGCATGGTTCGGCTATCTGCAGCAATTTGGGAATAAGTCGTTCCCAAAAGTGGATTAAACTCACCCACCATAAACCTGTGGTAAAGTTTGTTTTCCTGAGGTTCATACTGCCCTCCCCAGTTATAGGCATTCCAAAAAATCCTTTTTGCCTGCCAAGGCTTGGTTGCAGTTAATTGCTCCGGAAACACTTTTGGATCTGCTGCTTTGGTAAAAGCCTCCACACTCAGCATAGCTGAAGAGGTATGATGGCCGTGGGTAGTTCCTGGTATGGTATTAAACCTGTTGATGATGATGTCCGGCTGGTAATTTCTCACAATCCAAACCACATCAGAGAGTAATTTTTCTCTATCCCAGTTGTTAAAAGTTTCATCAGGATTCTTGCTGAATCCAAAATCCAGTGCACGGCTGAAAAACTGCCTTCCGCCATCGGTCTCCCTTGCCCTTAGCAGCTCATGTGTACGGATCAAACCCAACTCAATCCCCAATTCCTTTCCGATAAGGTTCTGCCCTCCATCACCTCTTGTAAGGGATAGATAAGCTACTTCCGCATGTTCGGCATTGGCCAGGTAGGCAATCAGCCGGGTATTTTCATCATCAGGATGGGCTGCTACATAAAGGATTCTTTTGGTTTCCTGAAACCTCAACAAATCATGATAAATAATAGAAGAGGGATTACCCTGTGCAAATAAATTAATGGAAAATAAACAGCATAAGCTGATAAGCAACCATTTTGGGTTTTTCATAATTGATCAATTTGGCTTAAAAACTAATAGAAGCTACAAATAAAAGAAACAGTTTTTTTACTAAAGGGTTTGGCTTCGTGTAAACAAACAAAAAAAGCTATCCATAACGGATAGCTTTTTTGTTTGTTTAACTGCTTTTATCTGTCCATCCAATCAGGACCTAAAAGAGCAATCAGTTTTTGATTGTATTTCTCTGCCTCTGCAGTGTTCTTCAATCTAGTATGAATCTGGAATAAGATTTCCAAAATCTCTGTATTATCAGGCTTCAGTTCAGATGCTTTTGCAAAATATGGAACAGCATCTCTGTAAAGTCCATCCGCTTGCGCACCCATTTCTGGAGCTCTTTTTTCCCATTCTTCATCAGATAGGTTGTTTACTTCAGCCAAAATAGCTCTAGCCCTATCAAGATAAATTGCACCAGTGTAATAATTTCCTTCAAAGAAGTTAGGATCAGCTTCTACAGCCTTTTTGTACTGAGCCAAAGCACCTTCCATATCACCGGATTGCTCCAACAAATAACCATATCTCAACAACAAACCAGAGTTGCTAGGATCATCCTTCAATGCTTCTTTCACTGATGCCATTGCTTCGTCCATTTTATTCATTTGAAGCAATAACTGTACTTCAAACTCAGACAAGGTTTTGTCTTCAGGATATTCTTTTCTGGCCATACTTACATATTTGTAAGCTTGCTCAGGATCCTGCTCTTCAGAGCTCGCTATCTGCACCAAGAAATAATAAGTGTTCAACTTATCATAGTCATCAATAGTGATCAGTTTGTCGAAATGCTTTTTAGCCTCTGCTGCTTTTCCAAGCTCTTGGTAAGCAAGGTACCCGGCGTTGAAATGTGCTGTAGTATCCATAGGATCTATTTCAGATACCAAGTTGAAGAACTCGTATGACATCGCATAATCATCTTCTTCGTAGGTTTGAATAGCCTTGTTGAAAGCTGCGTTTTTCAAAGACATCAAGGAGAATGGTCTAAGGTTATCAGGCATTCCCGGAAGATCTTCTTTATACACTTCTTTACCGATTTTACTATCCTTGTCTCCACCTGCCATTTTCATGGTTTGCTGAAAACTTTCTAAAGCGGCATGACCTGTACTTACTGTAGTTGCAGCAAAGTCTTCATCAGCTTCAAACATTTTTGTCTGAATTTTAGCCTTTAGCAATGCAGTATTTGGATCATCTTTGGTTTCAGGATCTTGTAAAGCGCCGTTGATTTCTTCGAGAGCAAGCTCCAAGTCACCCTTCTTGAAATTTTTATCGGCTGATTTTACCACCTTTTTCTGGGCAAAAGCAAAAGTCGCTACACCGACCAATGCTAATGATAAGAACAACTTTTTCATTTGTTTTCTATTTTGCTTATTGTTTGGTTCTGTTTAAGTTCTATTAATTTTCGGAAGTCTCCTGAATTTCAGTTTGCTCCTCATCGTCCTTTTCGATTTTTTCAACTGACGATATGGCATCACCTTCACTCAACTTGATCAACCTCACACCTTGGGTGGCTCGGCCCATAACCCTCAGATCAGAAACTGGAGTTCGGATAGTGATACCTGATTTGTTGATGATCATCAGGTCATCTGTATCCACCACTTCTTTGATGGCGACCAGATTACCGGTTTTCTCAGTCACATTCATGGCCTTCACACCCTTGCCACCTCTATTGGTAATTCTGTATTCATCCAATGGCGATCTTTTACCGTATCCATTCTCTGAAACTACCAGCAGACTTGCATCTTCTCTAGAAGCACATACCATGCCAATTACACTGTCGTTAACATCACTTAACGTTATGGCTTTTACTCCAGTGGCAGTCCTGCCCATTGGCCTTACGGTAGACTCGTGGAAATGAATAGCACGACCGGATTTTGCAGCAATGATGATATGGGAATCTCCATTGGTCATATCCACTCGAAGAAGCTGATCATCTTCCCTGATATTCAGTGCGATAATACCATTGGTCCTAGGTCTCGAATATGACTCCAAGGCTGTCTTTTTGATGATGCCCTGCTTGGTTACCATAACCAAATAGTTATTGTTGATATAATCCTCATCATTAAGATCACCAACCTGTATAATGGATCTGATTTTATCATCAGATTCAATATTGATCAGGTTTTGAATAGGTCTTCCTTTCGAAACCTTGGATCCTTCAGGAATCGCATAAGTTTTCAACCAGAATAATTTTCCATGATCAGTGAATATCAAGAGATAATTATGGGTAGAAGCAGTAAATAGGTACTCGGTCCAGTCATCATCCTTCGTAGAGGCCCCTCTAGAACCAACTCCTCCCCTTCCCTGAGTCCTATACTCCGCAAGTAATGTCCTTTTGATGTAACCTTGATGGGATACCGTAATGATCACTTCCTCGTTAGGAATCATATCCTCATAGCTGAAGTCCTCAGCATTATGCTCGATGACTGTACGACGTGAATCATTGTAGCGATCCTTCATCTCAGTAAGTTCATCCTTGATGATCTGCATCCTTCTTTCCTCACTACCCAAGATGTCTTTCAGATCTTCAATTAATGCCATGATCTCTTTATATTCTTCCTGAATCTTCTCACGCTCCATGCCGGTAAGGCGTTGCAGTCGCATATCCAAGATGGCTCTTGCCTGAATTTCACTAAGGCTGAATTTCTCCATCAAACCATTTCTGGCTGTTTCAGGGTCTCTCGAACTTCTGATCAAAGCGATCACTTCATCCAAATGATCCAATGCAATTAGATATCCTTCTAATATATGTGCTCTTTTCTCCGCTTCCCTCAGCTCATATTCCGTTCTTCTGACCACTACTTCGTGCCTATGGCTGACATAGTGCACAATCATATCTTTCAGGTTAAGGGTCTGTGGTCTGCCTTTTACCAGTGCCACATTATTGACAGAGAATGAGGTCTGAAGTTGCGTTTGCTTATAGAGATTGTTCAATACCACGTTGGATATGGCATCTCTTTTCAATTCATACACAATCCTCATACCCTGACGGTCAGATTCATCTCTGATCGCAGAAATACCATCTATCTTCTTCTCAGTGATCAACTGAGCGGTTTTCTCAATCATATTGGCCTTATTGACCAAATACGGTATCTCGGTGATGATAATGGATTCCTTCCCATTATCCTTGGTTTCGATGTCTGCCTTTCCCCTGATGATGATCCTGCCTCTTCCAGTCTCAAAAGCAGCTTTTACACCATTGTAACCATAGATAATTCCACCGGTAGGAAAATCAGGAGCGATAATGTGTTCCATCAATTCTGAAATGGTGATGTCTCTATTATCGATATAAGCAATGATACCGTCCACCACTTCTCCCAAATTATGGGGAGCCATATTGGTAGCCATACCTACCGCAATTCCAGAAGCACCGTTCAACAACAGCGCAGGTATTTTGGCCGGTAACACTACCGGTTCCTTTAAGGAGTCATCAAAGTTAAACTGAAAGTCAACAGTTTCTTTGTTGATATCAATCAACAATTCCTCCGCAATCCTTTTCAGCCTTGCTTCAGTATAACGCATCGCGGCGGCGTTGTCACCATCCACAGACCCAAAGTTACCCTGACCATCCACCAATGGATATCTCAGGGACCAAGGCTGCGCCATACGCACCATGGTCTCATATACTGCCGAATCACCATGTGGGTGGTATTTACCCAATACCTCACCGACAATTCTTGCTGACTTCTTAAAAGGTTTGTTATGTAAAACGCCGAGTTCCTGCATTCCGAAAAGAATTCTTCTATGCACCGGCTTAAGTCCGTCGCGGACATCTGGAAGAGCTCTGGAAACAATTACCGACATCGAATAATCGATGTAGGCACCACGCATTTCATCCTCAATGTTAATTGGTATAATGTTCTCGTTTTCTCCTTGCGCCATATTATTATTTACACTCAATAAGCGGGCAAGTTAGTAAAAAGATCACGCTTTTAAAACAGATTATTTGGTCTTTAGGGCCTTAATTTGGTGACTATTTGTACCACTGCCCCACCTTTCTGTTCTGTAAATTGAAGATCGAACTGCCCCTATACTCCACCCCGTCATGTAAGTGCTTCATTACCACACCACAACCTGGAACTTTACATCTTTTTGTCCCAGGTAAATTGATAGAAAAACCAACTTGCGCTACGTATAAGGTTTGCTTTAAATTTTGGATTTCACTGAGGTTTTCTGCTTGAAACACAAAATCCCTCAGTTCAACACCGGTTTTAATGAATAACCTGGAATATTCGGAAAACTCCTTTTCTATCCTCAGACCTGCTCCATAATAGGTTTTGCCATCTGTAAGTAACCTTTCATGAACATTCTGTCTTAAAAATAGGCTGCCGAATTCCCCTTCTAATACAAATCGCCATGGGTAAACCTGTCTGATACGCTGATTTTTCTCCCCCTGCATATACAGGTTGTTGGATGAAAATTTTCTGTATCTCCAGTTCAGAAACTTCGCCCGCTTACTGGCATCATACAAAACCAGGCCTACTGTACCGTAAAGCTTGTCAAAAGTATAACGGTTTCGCTGCCATAAAACTTCAAAATCATCCCCTTTGATATTGCCCATAGACCCAAACTCCCTTCCGTACCCTGCACCCAAGGTCAATGTATTGAACAAATTCAACCTCACGCCTAGATTGATGGGAAATGCCACATCCCCACCTGTAAAACGGATAGTATCCTCAGCGGTCAATTCCCTCGGGTTATCCAATCTATATTGTGCTATGGGGTATTGTCCCGGAGTCTCTGAATTGAAATCCATTACCTGGGTATGATAGGCCCCTCCTCCTGAAAATTCAAAACTGAAATTGGAAATTATATTTCTGGTAAAATTCCCAATATCACTGTCAGACTTCCTGGCCTTATCCCTGGCCCTGGTATCAATCCCAAAAATATCATCTTGAGCAAAGGTGCTTCCACTAAAGACTAGGATCAAAACTGCGACAAAATATTTCCTCATAGCATACATAACGAATTCGAAAATATAAATTATACATCATAAAACACAAAAAGGCTTCCAAATCAGGAGGCCTTTTTGTGTTTTATTGGTCAAAGGATGAATTAAAGGGCTACACCCTCTTCTTCTCCACTTTCTTTCATTTCAGTAATCAAAGAGTTGATTTTTTCTTTCACAGCTGGATCTGCTGACATGGCTTTTCTTACTTTGTTGTAGGTAGCGGCACCCAAAACTTCCTTGTCCATGATCAATCCTGTCATATATTCTTTCACTTCATCACCGATGGAGTCAATATAATTCTGGATCTCTTCAAAAGCAGCTTTTTCTTCGTCCGTTGCTTCAATTTCAGCAAGCTTTTCATCATTACCCCAAGCACCTTTGATTTCATTGTACCTTGCGCCTCCACCTAAAACTTCATTGTTTTTGATCATTTCTTCCATGGTAGTCTGCTTATCCTGGATATAAGCCTGAACTTTGGCTTCCATCGCTGCATATTTTACCATTTCCTCTTCGGTAACTTCTTCGCTTGCTTCCTGTGCAAAGCTTTGAACACTGAAAATTCCCAACAACAGGAATGCCAACACGAATACTCTTTTCATAGCAATAATTGGTTTAAATTAATTTTTTGGTTGAAATATCTATTTTACAATAAGGGGCATATCTGCCAAAATCACAAGAAATTCATTGAAAAATCAACCTTAATTTTTGTTAAATGGCAAATTTTCCCAACCAAAGGTAATTAATCCACAATGCTGATTATGAGATACTTTTAAGGTTTTTGATGGTCTCTATAGGATCAGGAGACGAAAACACAAAACTTCCCGCCACCAATACGTCAGCACCGGCGGCCCTTAATTTAGGAGCATTTGCCTGATTGATGCCACCATCAATTTCAATCAAGGTAGAAGCTCCATTTGCCTCAATCATGGCCTTCAGCTGCTTCACCTTGTTGTAGGTGTTTTCAATAAAGCGCTGTCCACCAAATCCCGGATTGACAGACATCACACATACCAAATCAATATCCTGAATAACATCTTCCAATAAGGAAACAGGGGTGTGGGGATTAATGGCTACACCTGCTTTACAGCCTAGGGATTTGATAACCTGTAAAGTCCTGTGCAAATGTGGACATGCCTCATAATGAACAGATATGATCTCTGCACCTGCGTTTCTGAATGCTTCAAGATAGTGATCAGGATTGACAATCATCAAATGCACATCCAAAGGCTTGGTTGCATGTTTCTTGATGGCTTCCGTGACAGGAATACCAAAAGAAATGTTGGGCACAAATACACCATCCATAATATCCACATGGATAAAATCGCATGCCGAAGCATTCAACATTTCTACTTCTTTCTGGATATTGGCAAAATCTGCCGCTAGTACTGAGGGGGCTATAAATACTGACATGAGGGGTTATGTTGGATTTTGCTGCAAAAGAAATAAAAATACCAATGGCCACCTACCTTTTCATCAACTTTGTCCTTTTTACCTGATTTCCGGAATACATTTCCACTATATAAACACCGCTCGGCAAATCCGGAATCACAACCTCAAAAGGATCCTGTAAAGAAGTTCTTTTCACATTTGACTTTTGAAGTACCTTTCCATTTGCATCGATTAAGGAAAACTCCCCCACTTCCTGATTTCCGAATTTCACGAACAAATCTGTCCCCTCAACAGGATTAGGGTACACTTTCCAATTATCTTCATTTTCTTCTTCTGCAATACCCAAAATTTCCCCAAAATAGGCTTTTACAAAATTAGGAATACCATACCCAAGAAGATTATCCGGATTATTGGCCTGAGAGGAACTCTTTAAAATCCCCTCAATCAACTGATCTTTTGTCCACTCCGGTCTGGCCTGCCATAAACCTGCAGCAAATGCCGCAACTTGTGGAGAAGAAAACGAAGTGCCATTGGAAGTACCCAGGTTACCATTTGGGCGCAATAGCCAAACCTGTTCGCCATATGTGGATACATCAGGCTTGATACGACCATCTACCGTCGGTCCCTGTGAACTGAATCCTGCTCTTTGCAGTGAGGAATTTACGGCTCCGATTGCCAGGATTCCCTTGGCATCTGCGGGAGCAGTAATGGAAAATTCACCCCTTGTGCCATAATTGCCTGCACTGGTCACAACCAATATACCTTTATTTCCTGCAATATGGGCCCCACGGCTGATCAGGGCAGTTTCCCCATCCATATCCTCAACCGTGTAATTCATACTCCTGTCATCAAAATCCCAATATCCCAAAGAACTATTGATGATATCGACACCCAAACTATCCGCATATTCAGCTGCTTTGATCCAATTGTATTCCTCTATTCGGTATTCCGTGGCCACCTCTTCAGTGATGCAGAGGATATAATTTGCTTCAGGGGCTGCCGCTACTATTAAATCAGGGTCATCTGTGGCCATGAGGGAAAGTACATTGGTGCCATGTTGGTTTTTGGTAAATACATTATCATTCCAGACATGCACAAAATCCTTGCTTCCGATTAACTGACCATTATCAAACAAATGAGCAAAAGCAGGTATATGATCAACACCTGGAAATCCCGCATCAAAAACTGCTACAGTCACGCCCTTGCCCTTAAATCCGGCTTCATGCATTTCCTGTATACCCAGGATCGCATTTTGCATTTCGTATGCTGCATTGGCTTTATTGGTTTTAGCTTTCAGATTCAGATTTATCGTCAAGCCTACCTTTTCTTTGGTCCTATTCAAAGCTGTTCCATCCGCTACAAAACCTGGGGCAGCCAAAACCACTTTTTCCACAAAAGGTAAGTTCTGAATTGCTGCTATACTCTCTTCCTTTGCAATGACCAAAGAAGCATTTTCCCATTTGCTGTGATAAAGAAAACCATCCACAAAACCTCTGACTTCCTGAATGTACTTTTCACTGACAGGAAGGTCCAGACTATCGATGGCTATCGCTTGCCTTTCTCTCCTTTCAATAGATTTTGACGTCAGATATTGCGCTGGTTGGGCAAGTGAAAATCCATCCTGAGGTTTGAACTTGTAGTGAATTGCATAGCGGTTTTGGGCCTGCAGTTGAAAAGCCCCGGTAAGTAAAAAAGTAAAGAAAAGGATCAGCTTAAATTTTGCCATGCATAATGATTTTTAAATGTGTCTTTCTGCCTGAGTCAAGGATCATCTGTCCCAAACAGTCATTTCTGGAGCAATAGGTAAATACTTCATAATATTGCTCTACAAGTCCTATGCCTTTTGTAAATACTTCGTATCTATTGTCCCTGAATGTAATCTCATCATCATCCTCTTCCTGGACCACCCTCAGAGAACGTTGAAAGGTTTGCTCTCCAACTGTGACATTCCCCATAAAGGCAATTTGAAATTCATCAGGATTAGCTGCTGACAAGACCATGGCATCCCAGGATTTACCTAATTCCGGAGGGAAAACAAGATTGATCGTCAATTGGTTCTCATAATTACGGACCAAAGTACTCCTCACATACTGCATTGCATAGGAGCCTGTAATTTCCCAATTGATCCTGTCAGCTGATTTTGCACGATTGATCACAAATACTTCCTGATTTTCCGCATTACGGTAACTATAATCGATGATATCCCTTAAAAAGAAAGTTTCTGTTTGGCTGTCATTTTCACCAAAGACAATGGTTTCTTCGACTTCATAAATCCAATACAATCCAACCTCCAAAGGCTGATAATCCTCCCCAAAGTCAGTCCTGGGGTTTTCTATTTCCCTACAGGAACCGGCAAATAAGCCAAAAATAAACAAGATCAATACCACAGATAAGCGCATAAACTCTGCCTTAGATTGCGTTAAAAATACATTTTTAGATCGAAATCTTTTACCTTAGCGCCAAGAAAATCAATCTAATGATATCATGGCGCTCAAAACTTTTGTAAAAATATCCTCTGTAAACAACCTTTCTGATGCACGATATTGCTCTGGAATGCAGGTAAACCTAATGGGATTCTGTCTGGAAGAAAATAATAAGAATTTTATATCTCCTGAAAAATTCAAGGAAATCACAGATTGGCTTTCAGGATTGGAATTCGTGGCGGAATTTGAACACACCCACCCTGAAAGGATTTTGACCACTCTGCAAGATTACCCAGGCATCAGCCATATACAGATTCAGGAAGAAATACACCTCAAAATGTTGGCGAATACCAGCTACGGCATTATCCTTAAGCAACAGGTTGAAAAAATTGAGGATATTGAAGACTTGATCAAAAAAGCAGCATCTTATAACGATTTCCAGGTTACGCTCTTGCTGGTTACAGACTCCTTACAAATGGACAAGGATGTTGAAGTCCAAATCAAAACGCTTGCGGAGCAGTGTCAGGTACTGCTGGGTTTTGGGATTGATGCAGCTCATGTGATGGAAACTATCGAAAAAACCGGGGTAAAAGGCATTGAAATGGCCGGAGGAGATGAAATCAAACCGGGCCTTAAAGATTTCGATGAATTGGCGGATATCCTGGAAACATTGGAAATTGAAGACTAAACAAAGACATTAAAACGCTTTTCACCGAGCATCAATGATAGATAAATATAAGATTACCCAAGACTTCATGGATATTCAAGACCACATCTGCAGTGAACTTGAACTGGGAGATGGAAAAGGTAAATTCCGTGAAGACAAGTGGCAGAGGCCTGAAGGGGGTGGTGGCAGGACCCGTATCCTTCAGCATGGAAATGTGATTGAAAAAGGCGGCGTAGCCTTTTCTGCTGTAGAAGGACCGACTCCTGAAAAAATCCTGAATAAACTTCAACTGGAACAGGCTGATTTTTATGCTACTGGTGTTTCCATCGTTCTGCACCCGGAAAGCCCGATGGTTCCTATCATCCATATGAATATCCGTTACTTTGAGATGAGCAATGGCGTGAAGTGGTTTGGCGGTGGCATTGACCTTACACCTCATTACATTGATCTGGAAGATGCCAAATATTTCCATCAGCAGGTTAAAGAAACCTGTGACCATTTTGACAAGGGATATTACCCCAAATTTAAAAAATGGGCGGATGATTATTTTTTCATCAAGCATCGACAAGAAACAAGAGGAATTGGTGGGATATTCTTTGATAGACTTTCCAGCAATGATTCCTCCGAAATGACCAATATTTTCGAATTCGTCAAATCTGTAGGCTACCTGTTCCCAAAAATATACAGACATTTCATGGCCAAAAACAGTACTTTGGCATTTGGCGAAATCGAAAAAAAATGGCAGGCCTTAAGAAGAGGTAGATATGTGGAGTTTAACCTGGTTTGGGATGCAGGCACGAAATTCGGTTTGGATACCAACGGCCGCACAGAAAGCATCTTGATGAGCATGCCTCCTATGGCAAACTGGGAATACATGCACCAACCTGAAAAAGGCTCCAAGGAAGAAATGACCCTCAACTACCTGAAAAAGGATATTGATTGGTTGAGTTTATAAACAACATATCAGGCTAATGGAAACAATACAACAATGGGATGAAGCGCTTTTTATATTTCTGAATGGCTTCCATTCAGATTTTTTAGACCCGATCATGTACACGCTTACCCAAACTTATCCATGGATTCCGCTGTATGTATTTTTGATTTATCTGATCTGGAAAACATATGGCAAACAAGGTTGGTGGGTCTTGTTGGCAGTGGGACTATCTATTTTACTGGCCGACCAGTTTACCTCAGCCCTGATGAAACCTTTTTTTGAAAGGTTAAGACCCTGCCATGATGTATTGATCAATGGTATGATCCATAATTACGGCAAATGCGGCGGCATGTATGGTTTTGCTTCTTCCCATGCTGCCAATAGCTTTGCCATCGGTACTTTGATGAATTTAAGTCTTGCTGTCAAATACCCAAAGATTAAATGGCTATTCCTTTGGGCTGTCTTTTTTTCCTACACCAGAATTTACCTTGGTGTGCACTATCCAGGGGATGTAATCGTAGGTGGTCTGATTGGGGTGTTGGCAGCTTATCTCTCTTACAAATTGTTTTTCACCATCTCCAAAAAAATTACCAAACAGTGATTTTTGCCAATAAAAAAGAGCAGGAAATCCAAGCCTTCTCTTTTTTATGTAGGTGAATTAAGAGGACAATACCTGTTAGATACTATATCCTCTGATGATCCTTTGGATATATTTCCCCACTATATCAAACTCCAAGTTGACCTCATCCCCTACCTTCAATTCATGAAAGTTGGTATGTTCGAACGTGTAAGGAATAATGGCTACGGTAAACTTCCCGTTTTTTGAATTAAAACAGGTAAGGCTTGTGCCATTAATGGTAATAGAACCTTTCTCTACTGTCACATTACCGGTTGATGGATCAAAGGAAAAATCAAAAATCCAAGAGCCATCTTCTTCCTTGATACTTTCCACCCTTCCGATCTGATCCACATGTCCCTGCACGATATGGCCATCAAAACGGCCATTTGCTGGCATGCAACGTTCTAAATTGACCTTTTTCCCAATAGACCAGGATTTGAGATTGGTTTTTTTCAAGGTCTCATCAATGGCTGTCACCCTGTAGCTGTCTCCCTCAATGGCCACTACCGTCAAACAGACCCCATTATGGGAAACAGACTGATCGATCTTGAGTTCGTGCGTAATAGGAGAACTAATATCAAAGTGAACATTACTCCCTTCTCTAGCAATCTTGTCGACGGTTCCCAGCGTCTCAATTATTCCTGTAAACATTTTCGTGATTTATGATCCAATAATTCAGCTGATAAGCATCATCTGCAAATTTAAGCTCAAAATAAGCCAATTATTACCTTAACTTAGCAGCTTTATTAAAAGTTTCTCCATGGGCATGTTGAAATTAGAAGACAGCTACCGTCACAAAGGTCAGCGAAGAGAATTGGTAAAATTAATCAGATCAAAAGGTATAAAAGATGAGGCAGTTCTTTCTGCCATCAACACACTTCCCAGACATTTTTTCTTTGATACGGCTTTGGATTCCCATGCTTATGAAGACAAGGCTTTTCCTATTGGAGAGGGGCAGACCATTTCACAGCCTTATACTGTTGCTTTTCAAACTGAGTTGCTGCAGATCAAGCAGGGAGATAAGGTTTTGGAAATCGGAACAGGGTCCGGCTATCAAGGTGCAATTTTACATCTTTTGGGAGCTGAAGTCCATACCATAGAGTATCAAAAAAAGCTCTACGACAGGACTAAAAAATTCCTGACCAAAATCGGAATACCGCTTAATTTCTATTTTGGCGATGGTTCACAGGGAATGCCGGCACAGGCACCTTTTGATAAAATATTGGTCACTGCCGGAGCACCAATTGTACCCAAACCTTTATTGAAACAGCTAAAAATAGGTGGGATTTTGGTCATTCCTGTTGGGGACAGGAAAACCCAGAAAATGCTCAGACTCACTAAAAAGACAGCTACTAAAATTGTCCAGGAAGAGTTTGACAATTTCGCTTTTGTACCACTCCTTGGCCAAGATGGATGGAAATAACAAAATTTTATACGGATTAAAAATATCAAAAATTATTAAATCAGATTAAAATTCTGTATTTTTGTGTTAAATAAAGTTTTTATGACCAGAAAGAAGTTAGCAAAACAATCAGAGGTGGTAATGACCGAAATGGTTTTACCCAACGACACTAACACCTTACACAATTTAATGGGTGGAAAGTTGATGCATTGGATGGATATCGTGGCAGCAATAGCCGCACAGAAACATTCCAATAGAATTGTCGTAACCGCTTCTGCTGACAGTATTTCTTTCAAACATCCTATAGCTTTGGGTAATGTGGTCACCTTGAAAGCTCAGGTAACAAGGGCCTTCAATTCTTCCATGGAGGTATTTATTGAGGTGTGGGCAGAAGATATCCCTGCAAACAAAAAGATCATGACGCACAGAGCCTTTTTCACCTTTGTAGCGGTGGATCAAAATGGAAGACCTATAGAAGTTTCGGAAGTTGAGCCCGAAACTCCAGAAGAAATTGAATTGTACGAAGGGGCATTGAGAAGAAGGCAGCTTAGACTAGTACTGGCCAAAAGGATGGATCCAAAAGATGCCGTTGAATTAAAGTCCATCTTCAACCTTGAAAACGAAGGATCCAAATAAAAACTTTTTATTGGTCATTTGTCCTTATAATATCAATTTGGGCGAATAAATTTTCTTAAGCTGCAAATTGAATCAATAAAAAATGCTCTTGGAAAGTATGCTCAAATACTTTTTAAGAGCATTTTTATTTCTCTCACAGTTCCAATTTAAACTTCGTTTCACCTTTCCGAAAATTCCAAACTTCGTTTGCTAAGAAAACCATGTTGGGCTTTTGAAGAATATAAGCAGTAAATATTCAGAAACATCTTACTGAACAACGCAAATCGGATTATCTAACTTGGGATTTGGCTTTTTTTTCTTCAATTTAGGCCCATGGAAAAGATGAGTATTCACCATTTGAACCTTTTTTTGAACGAGGGCCTGTATATCATTCCAGAAGAAAAAAATCAGTTGATATTAACGGCCGAAACCAAACTTGAATCCGAAGAACCAACAGGTGAAGAGGAAAGCATCGGCTCGGATGAAGTACTTGAGTTAACATATGAAGGTGGTTTTGAAAAAGGAGTTTTGGTCACCTACGAAGGAAATGAACTAACTCATGAACATCAGGAGTTATTATTTAAAATTTTGGGTGCCGTTGGTTGTTCATTGAAAGACATTGCGCTGACCAGTTCCCTAGTCATAGAAGAGGTTCCTATGTCCTCTATTTTGGCCATGAATCCAAACAAAATAATCGTATTCGGCAACATCCACCATGATATCCTTTCCAGGAGGAAAAAGTTGTATGAAGTATTGCAGGAAGATGATATTGAATACCTCTTTGCAGATGATTTGGCACAGATAAGTACTCAAGTCAATCTCAAAAAATCTCTTTGGAGTGAACTTCAAGTCCTATTTAACATTACCAAGAAATAATTATGACAGACAAAACGGCTAAACAAAGCTGGTTGACACGCTTTAAATTCATTAGTATAATAGAAGGTATCTCTTTCTTATTGCTTCTTTTTATTGCCATGCCGCTCAAGTACATCATGGATATGCCTTTGGCTGTCACTTATGTGGGCTGGGCCCATGGGATATTATTTGTGATTTATATTTATGTGGTTTTTCCTACTGCTAGAGCAGCGAAGTGGAATTTCAGTAAAACATTTTTTGCCCTCGTTGCATCAATACTTCCTTTTGGTCCTTTTGTATTTGACAGGTATTTGTTGAAAAAAGAAAAGGAACTCACCGCCTAATCCAAAGACTGATATGGCATTGATCAGCAAAAAAAAACTCATTTATCCCATTAGCAATGGGCTAAGGGAGTATCTGCGAAAATATGGAAGGGAAGTGGACTTCCCTATTCATTATGCGGATTTGCTGAGATACAGCTCCTCCATCCCCTTATATGACTTTAAGGGAAATGACACCTTATGGGAAACAGTTTTATTCTCAGAATCAGATAGAGAGGAGATCCACTATAATGTTAAAAAAATCTATTCCCTTCTGAAGGCAGAAGGTGATATGAGTGTCATGGAACACTTATATGTAGACCGGATCGATCTTTGCGTTTATGGAAATACACAACCATTCCGTGTTAGGATAGTTAATAAGATCAATGACAACTTCGACTATTTCTATGTCAAGAATGCAGATGCATCAAGGGTTTATGGACTAGAATTGGAGCACCTACTCTCCCCTAATCGGATCAATTACCTGGTTCACCAAACTACCCTCATTGAAGAACATATCGCCGGCATTCCTGGAGAACAATTTATGCGGCAATATGTCACTGACAATGTACTCAACCCCATTAGGTTGGCAAAAGAGTTTGTGAAATTTAATGAGCGCTGCTTTGTCAGGCTATTGGGTGACATGCATTCCTCCAATTTTGTAGTGGATATTACACCTGATTTTGAAGAAATCCACTATAGGATAAGGGCTATTGATTTCGACCAGCAATCTTATGAGGGCAAAAAATCCATCTACCTACCACAGTACTTTAAGCAAAATAATGCCTTGATACAGTTGGGCATCAAGCATATTACCCCAGAATCTATGCTTCAGTACCAAAGAGAGGAACGTGCCTTGATTGCGACGCGCCTCAAAAGCTCTCCTACGGAAATTGAAGACTTACTCAAAAGTCTTGAAGAAGACACCATTTCCACACCGGAAAACATAGACTCCTTGAAAAAAGAATTGGCCAAACACTATCAAAATCCTGATTTTTTGAAATGCTCAAAAATGGGTCAAATTCTTAGAATAAGTTTGGAGCAGGTCTTAAAAAAGCAAAACCCTGAATAATTTCAGGGTTTTACTTTTTATTCAATCTTGAATTTCAATGATTAGAATACCTTAATAGTACCGGACATCACATTCAGGATTAAGTCTTTTGAAAGTGTCTACAGCTCTTTTATTCAACCTGGTATTGAAGCATGTTAATCTTCTAAGGTATGGAAGACCCGTCACGGGTTTCAAAGATCGAACATTTGTACTGGCTATATCCAATTCCTTCAAATTATTAAGTCCCTCAAGTCCCCTTAAAACTTTTACATTTGAACCTGAAACATTCAATTCTTCCAAACCTGTTAGGTTTCCAAGGGGTCTAAGATCATCCACACCTGTATTGGATAGATCAAGAAATTTGAGCTTATCTAAACCTGATAAGATTGAAAGATCAGTTATAGGTGCCTGTGAGATTTTAAGTTCCTCAAGCAGCTTTAATTCCGCCACTGCAGAAGCATCTGTCAAAGGCACATCAAACACCGATAATTTCCTGAGATTATTGAAAATTGTCAGTGGAGAAAGATTCGAAATAGAAGCACCCTGAATGCTCACTTCAGGACTTGCTGTCCATTGGTGCAGCATTTCCATATCTGGATTTTTCCCATTTCCAAACTGGGATTTAAAGATGTTTTGCCACACACCATCAAGTGCATTCCACCAATTATCCAAGAGCTCAGATCGGTAAATTATATTAAGCTTAGGGTTGGATTTCAATAATTCCGGAACTTCCTCTTCATTGAAGCTTGCCTGATTGATGTTCAGATATACTAATTCAGGCAGGTCTTTCAGCATGATTATTCCATTTACAGGAGCATCCGGAAAATTTACATGTCTAAGACCTGTAAGATTGGACAAAGGCTGTAGGGAACTGACCTTGGTATTTGCCCCCGATATGGAAGTCAATGTTTTGATATCCGCCAAAGGGGATAAATCCTGAACGCCTGTATCATCAAAATTCAAACAATTGATTTTTCTGAACTTCAAAACAGGTCCTAATGTGGAAATTTCACTTCCTGCTAAATTCAAGGAGTCTAGGTTTATTGTGTAGGACAAATCCTCAACGGCTGGTACTGGTCTCGCCAGTGCAGGATTCATATTGATCAGAACTCCCTTCCATGCGGCAGGTAATCCATCCCACCAAGTCTGAAGATTTTCCACATGGTGGATCAACAAAACCCTCCTATTTCTTCTTGAGAAAACATCTGCGTTTTCTTCAGAAATCCTAGTTCTATCAGCATACACCCTCTGCAAGGTAAACTTATCATTCAATGCAGATAAATCAGTAACCTCTGTCTGATTGATATTGACAACTTTTAGCATAGGCAAATCCAATAATGGTGCAAGGTCCACAATATTGGTTTCCTGAAGGTTGATTTCTTCCAAACTGATAAGGCTGGACAGCAATTCGAAGTTTATTAGATAGTTACCGCTGATGTCCAAATGGGTAAGTCCCTCTAATTCGCTGATGTTTTCTACATTATTAAACCCGCTTGACCTTAAATTAAGTGACTTTAGGGATTCAAATGAATTCAAAACACCGAAACTATTAATTGGAGTACTGATAGCCTCCAAAGTATGTAGCTGTTTCAGATTACCCAATTCACTGATATCGGTGATTTTCGTCCCTGAAATGTTCAAGTGAGCCAATCTATCGGAGTACTTGATAAATTGAATATCCTGTGTAGGAGTATTTGCAATATTCAAATACGTCAGAAATGTCACATTACTGATTGGGTTCAGTTCCTGAATATTGGTGTTGCTGATATCAATATATTTCAGGTCTCTTAAAGCTTCAATTGGCTCAAGATCAATCACGAACTGATTACCTGCAAGATTGATGCTGTCCAAAGAACTGATTTTATACAGATCTTCCACAGTGACAGAATCACTTTCAGACAATCCTATTTTTGACCTGAAATAACTCTCCCAAGTATACGAAAGATTGCCCCACCATTCCTGAAGCTCTTTATCCCTGCTCAGCTTGGTCGTATAAATACTCGCAATCTTCATTTCATTGGACCTTTTGTCCACATTGATTTCAACAAACCTAGGTTTGGTATTGGTTATTTTTTCCTTATTCAACCCTTCTGCTGTAAGGGTCCTGTCCATTGACACCAAAAATGATAACTCACCATTGTCTCTTACAAATGGTTTGATTTCCCTAACCTTAAATTTAAAAGCAGCATCCCTGAAGAAAAACTCAATATCCTTCAAATATGCAGTTATATCTTTATTGGTAATGACTTTTCTATCCAAAAGTAAATCATCCTCTACCTGTACTTTTCCATCTCTGAAGATCTTCTGATAGCTTTCACGGATAATAACGTCTTTATCCCTGGCTGGTGTCTCATGACTACCCACAGTATTGAAGAAATACTCCAAAAAGTGGATCTGATCCTCCACTTTTGAAGTGAGGTCTTTTATCTCCTGCTTGGAATAACCGGCAATATCCTGGGAATACAGATTTGAAAATAGTCCCAGAAAAAACAGCGATAAAATAAGATGTTTCTTATTTCTGATCATAGATATACTTCAATAATGTCTCCTTATCCCCTGGTTTAAGCTGGACAAGGTTACTGATCAACCAGCCTGTATTGAAACCAGGTCTGTTAAATTGGTTTAGTTCAAAATACCAGTTATTGATCTGGAAGAAGTGAAACTTCACATCCATGATCGTTTCAAACTTGATATTTCCTCTTTTCATTTCATACAAAAACAAAGTCAGGTAATCAGGCTGATATTCTTTTGGAGTAAAAGCTTCCGGAGTATCAGAGTCCTGAAATGCTTTTCTTAGATTCATAAAACCCAACTCGTGACTCAATGGATGCAAGAAACCTTTGGCATCACCTTCCGGTTTCTTGAAAATGTCTTTAAAGGGATCGAATACTACTTTATCAATTACCCATTCGTAGCCCAAGCCTTCTGGCTGAATTTTCAAAAACAAAGTTACGTTCTCTCTTTTACCTCTGTATTGAAAGATGGCACTCACTTCCGCAAACCAACCTTCTCTATGAAAATTGATATACTGAGGCATATTTTCAGAAAGAACCTCACCCATAAATGTCCTTTTCAAATCATTCGAGATACCTGATGTCTCGTTATCAAAAAGTATGCTAATGAATTTCCCCCTCAATTCCCTATCTCTGTACAATGCATCTCCTGGATAATAGCGCTGATTGCCTTCAACACTTTCCTCTGCATTGAATCTCCTAAAAAATTGATTTACTTGTTTGGTAGAGGCGGCAAATCTACCATCATCTTTAGGGGAACCGGGGCTGTATAAACCTTGCCCCGGTGCCAACTCTAAAGATAAAATCAATAATAAAACTGATAATATTATTTTTCTCATGCGGAGGTTTCAGTCACACGGATATCACCCAACATCACATCCCAGAACTCGATGGTTCTACCTGCAATCTGAGTTTGTTTTTTCTCTACGTAGATTGTAATATCCTTCTTGGTAGTATCCCTGTAGTTAAGTCCCGATTCCAAAGAAGTACCTTCAAATCTTTGGTAAACGGTAACAACACCAACATAACGGCCATCAGGCTGTCTTTCCAAATCGGAAATGTAATGAATATCATACCAAGTGATGTTTACCCTGTCATAGTTAAGTGCCATCAATCTTTCAAAGTATCTTCTTACTTTGTAATAAGCTACTTCTTTTCTGTTGATGGAAGAAACTCCCATTTCGGCACCTGGAGCAAACAATTCCTCAGCCCTGTCCATTACACGGTTAGCTTCTGAGAATTGTGTTTCTTTACTTCCGATGATGCTGATATATTTACTCAAGTCCTTTACTTTTTCCAAAGCAAGGGAGTCAATAGCCTGCTTTCTTGCAGGACTGATATTGTCAGACTGGGCTACAGAAACTGTTGCTGTAGCGAAAAACAACAACAGGAATAATGGAATATATCTTTTCATAATTTTATTAATTTCTACAGATTACTTTTTACGACGGAGTTCCAGTTCAGACACCCTACCATTAGCATCCAATCTGATATCAGAAATGAAGTTCAGGTTCTTTTTGGTGTCTTTTAGGTAGTTCAAATATTTGTTGATCGTGGTAGGCTCATCATAATCTTTGATGCCACTTTCTTCGTGAATCACGATCAACACTGGAGTTTCCTGGTTAGAAAACATACCCAAAGCCTCATTGATGGTCCTGTTGGCAGCATCAACATTGCTTGACTGGGCAATACTGTTGAAATAATTTTCCAATTTACCTACAGCCACTTCTTCAGCAGAAGGTTGTGGGGCAGCTGGTGGAGGAGTTGGGGCTGGTTGTTCAACCGGTGCTGGTTCTGGTGCGGCAACAACTTTCTTTTTACTCTTACATGCTCCCATGGCCAACAAGCCAAACAAAGCAAGGGTAAGCAACCTGCTTACAGGTGATTGAATGGTTCTTTTTTTCATTTTTGGTTTAATAATTATTGTTTGTTTTTTCTAACCTTGACGGAATCCTGCAAAAAGCATTCCATAGACCTGGATTGATTAAATCTTTTACGATTTTTGTTCCGGCCAGGATTCTTTTTGATTGGACTCTGTGGTGATTTCCTGCGCAAATGTATATGAAAATCGCATTATTTTGCACATAAGAACACGAAGGAAATTAAAATATATTTTTAACATAAAAAAGGTCATGCCTGAAATGGGCATGACCTTTTTCTATAAACGGCAACTTCTCAGTTAAATAATTCCTTGAGTTTATTTTCCAAGGTCGGCCCACGAAGATCTTTTGCAATTATTCTCCCCTCAGGATCAATCATGTAAGTGGCCGGAATCGCATTGATCTGATAAGTGGCGGCAGCTTCGGAATTGAAATATTTCAAATCAGAAACATGCGTCCAGGTCAATTGATCATCTGCAATCGCTTTAACCCAAGCCTCCTTAGTCCTATCCAAGGAAACTCCAAAAACTTCAAAACCCTGATCTTTGTATTGATTGTACAACCTGACCACATTTGGGTTCTCTTCTCTACATGGTCTGCACCATGCCGCCCAAAAGTCTATCAATACGTATTTACCCCTCAAATCAGAAAGATTAACCATTTCACCATCTGGATTTGGTAAGGAAATTTCCGGTGCCACCTGCCCAACTGAAAGTGCCCGCATGTCATCCAACTGGGCCATCAAATTCTGAACTGTCTTGAAGCCAGGGTATTTTTCATTCATTTTACTCACCAACTCGTCCAGGAATTGGAAATCTTTTTTGGGATTGATCATAGGCAAACCAGCCAAGGCTGCAAAACTACCATCCATCGTACCCAATAAAGCCTTTACTTTATCCGAATGATCAGACTCCAGGTTCATGGCTTTGAATTGGATATTCCTGATTTCTTCCTGATCTTTTTTGCCCATAGCTTCAAAATAGGCCGTATTCAGTTCGTTGATGCTTTCCTGGTATTCCGCCATCAGAGCTTCAATAGCCTGCATATGTTGTGAATCTGTGGAACCATTAACCTCAAGGCTCTGCTCATTGGAGAAATCATAGTTAACCTCTACATCTTGATCGTAAAGTGCCAGCCTCACTTCTTTCTTATCCATCAGATTCAGGACATAAAAACCAGGGCCATCTAAGACTAGATTATATTCATAAGTCCCACCTGATCCTACATTGATTTCAGAAATGGTTTCCGCCTGTTCATCGTTGATCATGGCCAGAACAATTTTACCTTCAGGCGCATTGCTCAGCTTTCCTGAGATTTCAACCTTACCGTCAAATTCCCTCTTCGCATCCTGACTGCAAGAGACAAGAGAAATGAACAGTAAGAGGACCAATAAGTTTTTTGTTACTTGTATCATATCAGTTTTCTAATAGTTCTGTCAATATTTTTGTAGCCACTTTTGGATCAGCTTTGCCCTGGGATTTCTTCATCACCTGCCCCATAAACATCCCCATTAAACCTTTTTTGCCCGATCTGTATTCCGCAACTTTAGCCTCATTTTCAGCCAGCACACTTTCCACTATAGGCCTGATGCTCTCTTCATCACTTTCCTGAATCAGATTCAGACTTTGCGCAATCTCCAAAGGAGACCTGCTGCTGTCCTCTAACATGACCGGGTAAATTTTTTGGGAAGCTACTGAGAAACTCACTTTTCCCTCATCAATTAAGGCAATCAGATCAGCTAATCTTTTTGGCTGAATAGGAAAATCAGAAATATGCAAAGTCAATTCGTTGAGATAAGACTTTACAGGCCCCATCATCCAGTTGGATGCTGCCTTATAGTTAGTGGTCAACCCACATAATTCTTCAAAATACAATGCGATCTCCTTACTATCTGTCAAGACCCCTGCATCATATTCAGGCAATCCGAAAGAATCGACAAATTTACGGTGCAGCTCCCTTGGAAGAGATGGCATCGAAACTTTCACACTTTCCAGCCATTCCTCAGAGACAATAACAGGACTTAAATCAGGCTCTGGAAAATACCTGTAATCGTTCAAATCCTCCTTTGTCCTCATACTGGCAGTGGTACCAGTGGTAGCATCAAAGGTTCTGGTTTCAGAAACAATCTCAATACCTGCTTCTGCCAATTCAATCTGACGCTCAAACTCATGCTCAATCGCCCTTGCCACATTACGGAAAGAGTTCATGTTTTTCACCTCAACCTTCTTACCATATTCTTTCGCACCTCTGATGCGGACAGAAATATTGGCATCACATCTCAGAGAGCCTTCTTCCATATTCCCATCACAGATATCCAAATACCTGACCAGTTTTTTAATCTCTACCAAATAAGCATAAGCTTCTTCAGAAGAGCGGATATCCGGCTCTGACACGATTTCAATCAAAGGAACACCTGCCCTGTTGAAATCCACTAAGGTATCTACCTCACCTGCCAAGTGCATAGACTTACCTGCATCTTCCTCCATGTGGATACGGGTCAGGGTGATGGATTTTTTAGTACCGTCAGATAAGGTTACCGGCACTTCTCCTCCTACACAAATGGGCCCTTTGTCCTGGGTGATCTGATATCCTTTTGGAAGATCAGGATAGAAATAATTTTTTCTCGCAAAAATATTGGTCCTGGTAATTTCAGAATTACAAGCCAACCCCATTTTAATGGCATATTCAACAGCCTTTCTGTTCACCTTTGGCAAAGTACCTGGGTGGCCTAAGGTAATTACTGAAATATGGGTATTGGGGAGATTTCCAAATTCTGTAGAGTCTGAGGTGTACATTTTGCTTTGGGTGAGCAATTGCGCATGCACCTCCAAGCCTACTACCAATTCATATTTATTTTTAATGTCTGCTGAAAGCATAATTTATCGCTGATTTCTTACAATTTTCCAAAAATGGATGCTAAATCAAGCAAAACCAAATTTGGATCACTTTATTCTATAATTGGTCTGCAAACAAGCCTTTTGCCTTGGCCAAGACATTGGGAAGACCTGCAAGATTTTTACCTCCTGCTGTGGCGAAGAAAGGTTGGCCTCCTCCTCCTCCCTGAATCTCTTTTGCCAGTTCCCTCACTGCATTTCCTGCATTCAGACCTTTTGAAGATACCAAGTCCTCATTGATGACCACGGCAATCTGTGGTTTTCCGTCAATTTCCGCAGCCAAAACTGCTAAAACATCATCAACTTCATTTTTTAACTCAAATGCCAATTTCTTCAAAGCATCAGCAGAAGGCAACTTTATCTCTGCAAGAATGAGATTGACACCATGAAAACTTTCTGCTTTCTTGATCAATTCCTCCTTCAAAGCACCTGCCTGCTGAAGATGAAGTGATTCAATCTCTTTTCTCAGCTCATTTCTTTCCTGCAGCAAGGCCTCTAGGGATTTCTTTATATCCTTAGGGCTTTTGAGCATTTCCTGAATCTCCTTAACCAGGTTGATCTGCTGATTGACAAAATCCTCAGCTGCCTGTGCCGTAATCGCTTCAATTCTCCTTACACCCGCTGAAATGGATCCTTCTGATACTATCTTGAACAAACCAATTACTCCGGTAGCAGGCACATGGGTTCCTCCACAAAGTTCAACGGAAAAAGCTTTATCAAATGTGATAACTCTCACAAAGTCCCCGTATTTTTCACCAAACAAGGCCGTTGCACCTTGCTTCTTGGCCTCTTCTATCGGTACATTCCTTTGTTCACTAAGTGGAATATTTTCACGGATTTTGGTGTTGACGATCTTTTCCACTTGAGCAATTTCTTCATCTGTCATTTTTGCAAAATGAGAAAAGTCAAACCTCAACAAAGATTCATTGACCAATGAACCTTTTTGCTGCACATGGTCTCCCAGCACTTCCTTCAATGCTGCATGAAGCAAGTGCGTCGCACTGTGATTGTTCATGCTCAGTTTTCTGTTTTCAGCATTTACTTCTGCTTCAAAAACAGCCGATGGGTTTGTAGGAAGCTTGTTTACAAAATGGACAATCAGATCGTTTTCCTTTTTAGTATCCAAAACTTGTATGCGTTCCTCCCCTGTAATTAGCCATCCCTGATCTCCTACTTGACCACCACTCTCTGCATAAAACGGAGTCCTGTCCAAGACGATCTGAAACCTGTCCCCTTTTTTGTCTTTGATTTGTCGGTATTTGACAATTTGGCTTTGTGCTTGCAGGTAATCATATCCGACAAACTCTACGCCCTCTTCCTGACTGACCATTACCCAATCACCGGTTTCCTGTTCAGCAGCAGCTCGGGACCTGTTCTTTTGGATTTCCATTTCAGAAACAAATCCCTTTTCATCCACAGACAACCCATTTTCCCTGGCAATCAGAGAGGTAAGATCCAATGGGAATCCATAAGTATCGTAAAGTTCAAAGGCAATTTTCCCATCAATGATCTTTCCACCGTTCTTATTCAGTTCATCCTTCAATTGATCCAGTTTTTTCAGGCCATTGTCCAGAGTTCTCAGGAAAGAAGCCTCTTCCTCCTTGATTACTTTGGCTATAAAGTCCTGCTGAGCGGCAACTTCCGGAAAAATATCTCCGAAGTTTTCTGCCAGCAAAGGCAACAATTCATATAAAAACGGTTTCTGGAAACCAAGGAAAGTATAACCATATCTCACCGCCCTTCTCAAAATCCTTCTGATCACATAACCAGCTTTATTATTGGAAGGCAGCTGACCATCTGCTATCGTAAATGAAATCGCACGGATATGGTCCACAATAACCCTCATGGCGATATCTATCTTCTCATCCTGGCCATACTGTAATCCTGATTTGGATTCAATGGCCCTGATAAATGGCATGAAAACATCCGTGTCATAATTGGATGATTTGTTCTGTATTGCCCTTACCAATCTTTCGAATCCCATGCCGGTATCCACGTGCTTGGCCGGCAATTCCTTCAAACTTCCATCCGAAAGCCTATTGAATTGCATGAATACCAGGTTCCAGATTTCTATCACTTGAGGATGGTCATTATTGACCAAATCATAGCCACTGACCGCTTTTCTTTCTTCGTCAGTACGAAGGTCTATGTGGATTTCAGAGCAGGGTCCACAAGGTCCCGTATCTCCCATTTCCCAAAAGTTGTCTTTCTTATTGCCAAAAAGAATCCTGTCCTCAGGTACTATGCCGCTCCAAATTTGGAAAGCTTCCATATCCTTATCCAAATTATCACCTGCATCGCCTCCAAAGACAGAAACATACAGCCTGTCTTTTGGAAGTTTGTACACTTCAGTCAAAAGTTCCCATGCCCATTCAATCGCCTCTTTCTTAAAATAATCCCCAAAAGACCAGTTCCCCAACATTTCAAACATGGTATGGTGATAGGTGTCGACACCCACTTCCTCCAGATCATTATGTTTTCCGGAAACCCTGAGACATTTCTGGCTATTGGCCACTCTGGTCGCTTTAGGTACATCGTTTCCCAGAAAATAATCCTTGAATTGATTCATACCGGCATTGGTAAACATCAATGTAGGGTCATTTTTAACCACTATAGGTGATGAAGGAACAAATTGGTGCTGTTTGGACTTGAAAAACTCAATAAAAGTACTTCTGATTAATTTGGCTTCCATGTAAGCTTTTGAGAATGTTCGGATTGTATAGATTTTTATTTATATTTGTGGGCCTTGAAGTAAATCACCCATTGCCCTCAAAGGCTACAAAATTAGAAGAATTACCCTTCAAAACGTAATGAGTAGAATAAAATATTACTACGACCCAAAAACCTGTAAATACGAGAGATACACGAGAAGCAGGTGGGACATAGCGCTTAATGCCTTAGGTTTTTTATCGCTTGCATCAATTTTAGCTGTTGTTTTCATCATTGCTTTCAACGCATATTTTGATAGTCCCAAAGAACTGATGCTCAAAAAAGAGAACAGTGAACTAAAATTATACTACAGTCTCCTGGAAGAAGAAGTAGGGAAAATGAACAGCATGCTGACTGACCTGCAGCAAAGAGATGACAACTTGTACAGAATTATTTTTGAGTCGGAACCTGTGGCACCTGAAATCAGAAAAGCGGGTATCGGTGGCACTGATCGGTACAGGGATATAAGGGAAAAAGGCCTTAACCAAGAAGAAATGATCATCAACTTGCACAGTAAAATTGATGGTTTGAAAAGACAATTATATGTGCAGTCTATTAGTTATGATGAAATCACGGACATGGCCCTTAAAAAAGAGGAATACTGGGCAGCTATTCCGGCCTTACAACCTATCCTAAATGAAAACCTAAACCTTTTGGCTTCAGGATACGGCGTTAGGGTCCACCCTATTCTAAAAGTTAGAAAAATGCATACAGGGGTTGATTTTGCAGCTCCAAAAGGAACTCCGATTTATGCTACGGGAGATGGAATCGTTAAAGAAGTGAAAACTGTTTTTGGCGGTTATGGCAAATATATTGAAATAGATCATGGCTTCGGGTTCGTGACCCGATATGCCCATATGAATGACTTCAAAGTTAAAAAAGGACAAAAAGTTAAACGTGGGGATATCATAGGAACAGTAGGAAATACAGGTTCCTCCACAGCTCCCCATATTCACTATGAAGTGATGAAAGATGGGAAATTTGTCAACCCTGTCAATTACTTCTTCAAAGACCTTACCCCTGAAGAATATGACAAAATATTGGAATTGGCATCTAAAGAAAACCAATCCCTGTCCTAATCACTTTCAGGTTCAAAAAAAGCTAAAAACCTCTATCAGCCAGTTTCCGATAGAGGTTTTTTCATATCCTACCGCCTACTTATCGGATTTAATCAAACTGTAGCCTTGGCTATCCTAAAAGTATGCTACAACCACTTCCCCAAGAAATTTCCCGATAATACAACCTGAGCTCAACACAAACCAATACCTTTCCTCTCTTTTAACTCTTGGTACATATTACTTGGTACTTGGTTCATGGTACTTGGTCCATCAAAAATCTTATGTCTCGCATCTCGCTTCTCCCCTCTTAGCTCTTGGATTTTGAGATTTGCGTCTTGTATCTTGTATCTTGAGTCTTGTATCTTGTCTCTTGTGTCTAGTATCTTGAGTCTCGCCTCTCGCCTCTCAAAACGGATATCCAATCGCAAAATTCAAAATCAGATTTTCCCTTCTCCATTCCCTAGAGTTAAACCTGATCTCTTCCATCCAGCGCTCATTCTTTTCCAGCCAGGGTCTTCTGACAGGGGTGGCCAAATCAAACCTCAATACAAAAATCTGAATATCTACCCTCAATCCAAATCCGGCTCCAACTCCGAGTTCCTCTGCCCAGTTTCCCGAAAACCTTCCTCCGGGAAGTGCCTCGTTTTCTTTGAACAACCAAACATTCCCTGCATCAGCAAAAATTGCCCCTTTCAGATATTTATTGAAAGGAAAACGGTATTCCAGGTTTGCCTCCAACCGGATATCCCCTGCCTGATCAAAAAATCCACCGCTTCCGATACTTTGTGGAATAAATGAACCTGGGCCTAATGACCTAATCCTAAATGCACGCACACTCCTGGGACCTCCGGCAAAATACTGCTTCACAAATGGCAAAGACAAAGAATTTCCTAAAGGCACCCCTGCCCCTGCAAAAATCCTGGAAACCAATACACTCTCTTTGGTGAATTTGTGGTAAAACCTGAGGTCAACATCTCCTTTTATGTATTGGGCAAATTCCAACCCAAAAATACTACCTGGGTTTTCTGAATTGAAAAGGGTTTTTGCCCCTCTAAAGAGATTACCTGCCAAATCAACAGTTGCCCCTAAAAATATCGCATTCTTCCTATGCTCATCTACCAATTGGTTATAGTTGAAGGTATAATTCATCCCGGAAATAAACTGCTGCTCAAAACTTCTTCTCAGGAAAGGGTTGGCCGTCAATATCTCCTCAAATTCCGGAGATGTATTGGCAAGATTGACAATACTAAGACTCACTGGATTAAATTCATGATAGACATAGCGATTCACATTCCAGAAATACCCAAAAGAAGCATTATAAGAGGACAATTGGTAAAGGGAAGTCCTGTTTTGATATTCGTACCCAAGATTGATTCTCGTTTTGGGTATGGAATGCTGAAAACGGTTCATTACAGGTACGGGAAATAGCACCCGGGGAAAGACCAAAGAACCCTGCAACCCTAACTCAATGGAACGCAAAGCATCCCTATTGCCAGATTGTATCTGTTGCTCATAGCCAAACTTACCTGTGATATTCAAAATCTCTCCGGCTCGGAACATATTCCTGTTCTGGTAATTCAGGATCAATGCAGGCCCGACAAAACTGTTGGATTTGGTCACCCCCTGTATTTCTGCTCTTACCGTTCTTTTACTCAATGGAGACAGTAATATGGTGGCTTTTAAAGGATAAGTCCCATCTTCCGACCTAACAGTGTCTAACTCGTCAAAAGCAATATTCACATACCGGAAATTACCAATGTTGGAAAGCCTGTTTGACGTCAAACGGGAATTCTGGGGATTAAATTTGTTTCCCTCTTTTAACAACACATAGTTTTCCAATAAACCTGGTCTGAAAACCTCAGGACGCTGTATGATGTCAATACCCCTGACTGTTACCGTATCCAAATCTTCCATATCCTGATTGAGACCATAATTCGGAAAAACCTGAACATTTTGAATTGTATAAGGATGGATCGCAATTTCCGGAGTATTGGTTTTCAAGCGAAGGTATAAATCATATTTCCTATCCTCGTATTGATTGGTATCCGCTTCAAAAATCAGAAGATCTGGATTGAAATTATAGTATCCTTTGGACTTGAGGTCCTGGTCTATCCTTTCCCTTTCCTTTTTCAATTCATCCAAATCCAACTTTTTTCCTTTGACCATCAAACGGTTCTCAAATGAATTAGCTACCTCTCGCATGACAGGAAGGGTATCCGCCAGTAACTGATAAGTTTCCAAAATATAGGGAGCTGAAACATCCAGTCTGTATGCCAAAGAAGCAAACTTGTCCTTTTGAATCACTTCAAAGTCCTCGGTGGAATAAAAAAAACCCTTATTTTCCAGTCTGTTGATCAGGATATTGCCTGTTCTTTCAGGTGCCATTTGACTAAGGTAAACAGGCCGCTCTCCAAACTTTTTATTCAAAAACCTAATGATAAATCCCGGCTTTTCTTTCTGCCCTTTGTAATATGACCAAAGTCCAAACCTAACACCTAATATCTTGCTATTAGGTTTGGGCCTGATCAGACTCTCCAGATCACCTTGTAACTGCTTTTCCTCTTTTTTAGATAGTTCTGCCCGCAATTCAAGAGTAGAACCGGTATACAAATGTTCCCCTTCCGGAATGAATTTCTTCACACCGCAGGAAGAAAATATCCCGATCAAAAATGCTGCTATGTAAAGTTTCCTGATCATTTCATTACGTTATTCCGGATTGTTTTTCTGAGTTTCATCCTCTTCTTTGGTAATGGCCTCTTTATTGGCCCTTGACCTCCACAATTCCCAAAAAGCATTGAATTCTTTATTGAATATAAAGCTGATCCCTGTGACAATAAGCTGTCCATCGATCACTGATTCAAACTGATTTCTACGATAAGCCTTTGCCCTCCATTGACCTTTGCTGTCCAATAGGTATTCAATGCTGACATCTCCAAAAAGCGCATCTCCCTGATTGACCTGTTGGTTGCTCCTGCCCTCCACATCCACCTGACCGCCTACCGAGATCACCAAGCGCTCATCCATCAGGCTCTGTTTTGCCGCTACATTCAACTGCGTTCGGTCTTGAGCACCTCCTGACTGATAATCAGTGTAAGAATCCAGGTCAAAATCAAGGGAAAAACCTGAATCACCGAACAACCTGTCTGAAAGGGCATTCATCTGATTGGACAAGACCTGACTTACACTTGACCTGGCCAAACTGACCGTTCCCCCAGAACTTCCGTCATTCCCTCCCATTGGGAAAAACTGATTCAGCACCAACAATGAAAAGACTTGTTTAGTCAACTCATCTTCTTTGTCATTGATCTGTTGAAGCATACTATAAACAGAACCTCCCAATGCCCCCCTGTCCTGTTCCGGTAAATCCAATTCAAATGTAATCTCAGGCTTTAATATCTCTCCTCCTATTTTAAGGTAAACTAAAAATGGCAAAACCTGCCTAAACTGACCCTTGGTTTCGGTATTGCTACCGCTCAATTGTGCCTGCATCAATTCTGAAGCTGAGGTCCTGACACTATAATTGGCTTGAAGATTGAGACTGGCGTCCATTGGATCTCCATTCCAAATTACCGTACTGCCTTTGGCCAGCTCAAACCTCCTATTGACCAACCCAAAAAGGTTGAGTTCATAATGACCTGAACCTACTTCATAACGTCCAGAAAGGGAAATATTCCCATTCGGGTTCATCACCATGCTAAGATCTGCTTCACCTTGAAGCCTGAGATTATCCCCTGTTCTTTCATCCACAATCAGATTAAAAACCGCCTGGGGATCCACCTGTAGCTTTGCCCTGACGTCATACCCCACAAGTCCTTTTGTAGAAATATCCATTTCTCTTTGGTACATGACATCATAGGGATCCTGATGATTGACAAAGATGACTACACCTGTACGTTCTACCAGTTCCAACTGACTTTCCGGTACGATAAAAGTAACACTCGTCCCTCTTTTGACTTTCATCGCCACATTTATCTCAGGAAGTGACAAAGAACCTTTGACCTTCATGTCAAGATCCACAATGGCTTTTCCAAAAAACAGATCGTTATCTTCTCTGGTGGAATTTAGAAACTGGAAATCTTCAGTAAAAAAAGTCAGGTCAAAATCCGGATCCGTCAAGTTTTCGGTAAGGATCTTACCATCCACCAGAAATGCATGCTTATTTTCATCTATGACCTTAAAATCAGATAGAATTATTCCGGAATTGTCAATTTGAATTTTTTCGTCAGGCATCAATAAGCTTGCATTCAGATCACTGACCAATAGGCCAGCTTCTTTGAAATTGAATACTCCCTTATAAACGGGCTCTTGAAAGGAACCTTTCAGGTCAATATCTGCTGAAATATAGCCTTTACCTTCCTTGACTGCCCCATCACTCAAGATCTCCAGCATCTTCATCTGCAAAGCATAAAGATCTAATTTTAGATCTAACTGGGAACTGACCGAATCAGCCATAATTTTTCCGGCCAGATCCATATCCACCATTCCTTCTTTTAAGGATAACAAAAATCCATATTGCTTTAAAGTTTCCGCTTTAGCCCTCATTTCCATCACACCCAATGGAATCTCGAGAATTACAATATCTCTTACATCCAAATCAGCCACTATTCCCAATGCCACAAATGGATTGATGACCACTACTTCCCCATTTGCAACTCCTGTAATCAAAGGTGTATCCGGATTAAGAAAACCCAAAAAGGTATTGATATCAAAATTTTGCATCATGACCCCTACATGATCTTCTTCAAAATTCTTGATCTGATTGGAAAAACGGATATTTTGCCCATTTCTTGAAAACATAAATTCATGAAATTCCAAAAATTTAGGACCAAACCGAAGATTATTATCCTGTGGAACATCCCAGGCTTGGCGGTTGAAAATCAAACCCTCCGGTTCAATATGATAAATAAGGGTGTCTCCCAAAATACCTAAGGAGGATTTTACATCCAGGACAGTCTCCCGGTCATCTTCAGAATAAAAACCTAAAAATATTTCCTCCCCTTTAAAATTGGCATTAATCCAGGATTTACCCATTTCAACTGGACCTGCATTAAAGCCTTCAAAACCCATATAAAAATCCAAGTTACCTTCACTTCCTGCAAATTTCAACAATAAAGAATCAAGTTGGCTTCCACTATACCTAACCCCCGGCAAAAGCACATTTGCCGTTAACTCCTTTTCATCAGATCTGTACATGAAATCAAGATGGAGCGTATCCATCTCTTCTATTCCTGCCAGTAATAACTGATCAATAAACGGTGTAGGTGAAAAGTCAAATTCACTTTTAGCCACCAAACCGGATTTTTGTTCGATGCCATCAGTACCTCCAATCAATTCTTCAAAATATAAGGTCAATGACTGGGAAAGAGCCGCAAAAGATCCATTGACATTCAAAAACCCTTTCAGAAAATCTGAATCCAGATGGAGCGATGACCCTTCTTCAGAAAGCTGTGCATCTAAGGCAATTTTCCCAACGGGATAAGGCCTGTTATCATAAAAAAGATAACCATCTTGAATGTCCAATACTGCTTTCAAATCCTCAAAAGAACCTTCTACCAACCCTTGAATATTCATTGTAGCACGGATATCTCTCTTGGTCAATCCTAAGGTCATTGCCTCAAGTTTCTTTATGTCAATTTTGAAAGCAAATTCCGGATGAAGACTGTCAAGTTTGGCTTGAAGACTCAAATCGATGTCCAAAAAGTCTGCTTTAAAAGTCAATGCAGCATCTGCTGCACCTTCCTTGGCTTCTGCATAAAACTCCAATGCTGAAAAATCATTACCGTTCCAAACCAATTGACCTATATCCAACTTGATATCTCCTTCAATGTCAGCGATACCGGAAGCTTTCCCTTTTACTTCTGTCATCAGACTTATTGGATCCAATTGAGGAATGTCCAAAATTTTGCCCAAATCAAGATTCTCCAATGAAATCTTCCCATCCGCACTGTAAAAAGTGTCCATTTGAAAATCACCATTAATTAGGATATTGCCGTCAGAGGTCCTTAATAAGACATCGGCAAATATTGATTTTAAGTTTCCTTTTCCCTTTGCCTCCAATTGGATTTCCGAGGGCAGGTTAAGTCCTGAGTCGCTTAAAAATGATTCCAAAACCTCCGCATTGGTTTTGAAAAAAATAGGCCCGGATTCAAATTGCAATTGATCAGGATCCAAAACTTGCTTTAAGTTGAGGTTTTCAACTTGGAGGGAACTTGATTTGCCATATTCCAAATTGAAATCTTGAACCTTTATATTACTGAGATTACCCCTGACTCTGCCTTTGGCACTCAATCCGTTTTTGACCAGTTCCTGAATATAAACATCTTGTTTAAGCTCAGGATCGAAATAAAAAATTTCGGAAAGATTGCTCCCGAATTCCTTGAGATTAAGGTCAATTGAAGCCTTTTCTGGCTTTTCAATGAAATCGGCTAAGCTATTAAACTGTACACCCAAATCTGCAGAAAGTTTAGACCCGGCAGTTTTGATCAAAAATTCATCTACCCGGATTCCCTGTTCATCCAACAAGACCTTTGTCTGAAGTGACTCCAGAGCAAATCCACTTCCTTCCTGGAATGTGAGTTGCGCAATATTCAAGCCTGCCTTTGGGGCTTTCAAGAAAAGATTGTTTGCGGAAAAGTTGAAATCACTGAGCGCTACTGCTCCTGGATTAAACTCCCCTTCCTTTATTTTTTGCCCATCCTGACTGAAAACTATCTGGCTATTGATAAGTTCAATGTCCCCGGCTTCAATCCACCAATCAGGAAAGTTGAAGGCAGTTGGAGAATCATCTGCTGTTTCCGGTTTTGGAGCATCTTCATTGCCCGTGATGAACCCCAAGTCTATATCCCCATTTTTCAGGATTAGGGATTTCAGAAGGACTCTTTGGTCTTCCAGGTTAGCTTCGGGCAGAGATAAGGAAAGTTCATCCCACTTTACAATAGCCTTAATACCATCAGGAATGGATTCATAGTACCAGTCAGCCTGATTGACCATCAATTGATCCAAAACCAATAGAGGTAGGGCAGGCTCTTCCTTCTTTTCCGTTTCTTCTGAAGGTAAGAAAGCCTTGGTTTGCACATATCGGAACTTTGATTGGGAAAGGGTAAAATCACCGATACCAAAGTCCATTTTATTCAAATCCAGCTGGTCTATGTCCAGGCCAAAGTATTGCCAGGAAGCCTCTGCATTAGTTCCCATTACTTCATCATCAAAGAAGATTTGGAAATCTGATAAACGAATCGGACCAACTTGAATTTTTGGCAGGAAACCTGAGTTTGAAACTTCATCAGCATCAGGTTTAGCAGGGTCTTTAGCTACAAAAGCCCTTACCAAAAAGTTAAAATTAAATTCCTGCCCAATACTGTCCCGCTTCACCTTGGCCCGCAATCCCTCCCATTCCAACTTGGACACCACATATTCGCCTTCTCTGAGTAATGTCTTAATGCCCAGACCTGTCTCCAATTTTCTGGAGTAAACCAAAGTATCCCCTTGCAGGTCTTCCAGATAAAGGCCTTCAAGATGAAAATCCCCACTGAATGTCATGTAAAGCCGGTCAATCTGAACTTTGGTGCCTGTCCTTTCACTTACAAAATGAACTGCCTTTTGAACAATGATATCCTGTCCCCAGGGACTTCTGACAAAAAGAATCAATCCAATCACCAGCAGTAAAATCACCGCAAAAGTGAGCCCAATTATTTTGAAAAATATCCTTAGAAACTTTTTGATAACAAATTATTTTTTTCCGGGTATAAATTCAAATATACATCATAAACCGTTTTTTTTCTTTGATTGTTGTGATAAATCAATCACGATTTTGGTAATAACGCTTTCAATCAGACATATTATCGGCAAACCAATTCCACTGCCCGAAACTGACCTAAATATTTTCCAGTTGTCCTGCTTCTCCAGAAGCTGGACCCTATTATCTAAGCTGTCCTACTTCTCCAGAAACTGAACTTTTTATCTGCGCTGTCCTGCTTCTCTAGAAACTGGACTCCATTATCTGCGCTGTCCTTCTTCTCCAGAAGCTGGAACTTAATAAATCTCCTTGAAGTATTCAGGCTGATTCTTCACCTGACTACCTTAAATCTTGCCATTCAGAATTTTCCCTTGATCAGTATATTTAGAGTATTGGCGGGTTTAAAATCCATGATGTCTTATTTCGAAATTGTATCCCGAGATAAAAGTAAAAAACCGCCTAATGACGGTTTATTTTAGATCAACTGGGATTTCTAAGTGCTAGTCCAGGCTATTTAAAAGAGTTTCCAATTCTTCATAGGACATTTTATTCAAGGCATCCATATCAATTCTGGCACCTGAAGAATTATACAGAATGACCACTCTGAATTTAGCTTCTAAACCTGCCCAAGTAGGCGCTTCACCGTGACTGTCGTAAGTATACAGTAAGAAGTTTTCAGGATCATCGACAAAATAGGGGGCATACAAAAACGCCAGATGAGAAGTGACAGTACTTCCGTATTTGTAAGAAAAAGGAAGAGGTGACCATACAGACCATTCGTCAAATTGGGCAAAACGAACAAAAGCCAAAACTGCACCGGAGTTGACAACAGTAGGTGTGATATCAGGAATTGAAGTCAGATAAGCATAGGTAATTCCACTTTCCTCTTCATCACTTTCCAAAAACCAATTTTCACCAACTGTTTCGAAGTCAATGAATTTATAGGCACCAATACCGGCTGGACCGGCTGGACCCGTAGCACCAACAGCACCCGTAGGACCGGCTGGACCAACTGGGCCGGCAGGACCTTCAGGTCCTTCGCAAGAAAGGGAAAACACCATCAACAATGGTAAAAATCCCAAAATCAAATGTTTTAGTTTTTCCATGACAGTAGATTTTTGATTTAGATAAAAATACTGACTAACAAACTAATAATCAGTGACTTATATCATAATCAGAAATGATTTGGACTTCAAAAGACCGCAAGTAAAAAATGTGATATCATTCATGTCCGGTGATCATTTAAACATCAGAGTTAGCTGTCCCGCTTCTCCAGAAGCTGGACTGTCGTTATCCCTATCAGCACAAGAATTCGTGGCACAAAGATCCTTCCCCCCACAGAACCAATCTCTCAATCTCACCAAGCTTCATCCGAAATCCGATATACCAAGCGCAGCTTCCATTTTAATTTTCTCCCTTTTATTAAAAATCCACATTAAATCCCATCATTCGTGTTCCTCTCAAAATTCTACCGTATTTTTGTAAAAAAACAGCAAAGTGGAAATCAAAGAAGCAGTCAATATCATCAAAGAGAAAGGAAGAATCCGCATCAAAGAAGGGCATGGTACCATCTTGGAACTGATCACATTGGAAAATTGGAACCCAGAAAATGATGATTTCGAGGGAATTTTCCTCTTTTTTGACCTTTTTCAGATCAGATCTGTGGCGGAACAGTTCTCTGACGTTTCACTGGATATCATTGAGTTTGCAACCAAACCTACCATTTACCAAACCCCGGTCAACAGGATACTAAAAAACGGTCCGATAGAACACGGTAACGTACGTTTTGCCGTCATCAAAAAAGATTTTTGGAACAAATTGCTGTTTGCTTATTCCCAGCCACTTATCCTTCAATATTCCAAAACTGTAGAATTTGACATGGCAACGGATGAGTTTTTCCCACTATTGAGTGCGGGTACTAAAGAAATGTTTTTGAGTCCCGACGGGGATGTCAAAATCCTGAAAGCATGAATTTTAAAGAACATTTAGAATCACTGGACATATTCAAAAGAGTTGGGCGTGTTGCCGATGAACTGGGTTATGAAACCTATGTGGTCGGTGGTTATGTCCGCGACCTGATCTTGGAGAGACCCTGTAAGGACATTGATTTTGTCTGCGTGGGTTCAGGTATCAACTTGGCACAGAAAGTCGCAGAAAGTTTTGATGAGCATGTTCCCTTATCTGTCTTCAAAAATTTTGGTACAGCCAATATCCGCCTGGACGATTGGGAGGTAGAGTTTGTCGGGGCCAGAAAAGAATCCTACCGACATGATTCCCGCAAACCCATTGTTGAAGACGGTACCCTGCAGGAAGATCAGGAAAGAAGGGACTTCACCATCAATGCCATGGCAATTTCCGTCAATGCCCATAATTTTGGAGAATTGATTGACCCTTTCGATGGACTTGGCGATATCAAAAGAAAAATCATCAAAACCCCTACAGATCCCATCATCACTTTTTCGGATGATCCGCTGAGGATGATGCGCGCAGTACGTTTTGCCGCACAATTGAAATTCGACATCGAGCCGGACACCTTTTTGGCCATTGTCCATGATGCCCATAGATTGCAGATTGTATCTGCGGAGAGGATTATCGACGAGCTAAACAAGATTGTGATGACAGCTAAGCCATCTTATGGTTTCAAACTGCTTTTTGTCAGTAAGCTCCTACATCAGTTCTTTCCCGAAATGGTGGAACTTCAGGGAGTGGATTCTGTTGGAGATAAATCCCATAAAGATAATTTCTACCATACCTTACAGGTATTGGACAACATTTCAGTAATGACCGATAAACTTTGGCTGAGATGGGCGGCCATTATGCATGACATTGCCAAACCTGCCACAAAGCGCTTCAATCCCAAAGTGGGCTGGACCTTTCATGGTCATGAAGACAAAGGTGCCCGAATGACCCCCGGCATTTTCAGAAGACTGAAATTACCGATGGATGAAAGGATGAAGTATGTGCAGAAGCTGGTCCGTCTTCACCTTAGGCCTATTGCCTTGGTATCGGACAAAGTAACTGATTCTGCTGTAAGGAGGCTTCTTTTCGATGCAGGAGATGATGTGGACGACCTGATGACCCTCTGCAGGGCAGATATCACTTCCAAAAACAACAACAAAGTGCAACGTTTCTTGTCCAACTTCGATAAAGTTGAACAAAAAATCATTGAAGTAGAGGAAAAAGATCAAGTCAGGAACTTCCAACCGCCTGTTTCAGGTGAGGAAATCATGGGAATTTTTGGTCTAAAACCTTCTAAATTGGTGGGAGATCTCAAAGAAGAAATCAAAGAAGCGATTCTAGAAGGACAAATTCAGAACAATAAAGCTGAAGCTTTGGACTTATTGTATAAATTAGCCGATCAAAAAGGTTTAAAAAAGCAACACTAAAAACAGTATATGAATAAGATTACCCTAATAGCCGGCCTACTGATTTGTATGGCTACTTCAGTTTTTGCACAACAGGAAAATGCACAGCAGGATTCCGAGACTTTGAGAAAGCGAAATGAGTCAGATCAACGCATCTATCAATTGGCAATGCGATACAACGATTTATCTGTTGCCAGAATGAAGTTATTTGACCTGATAGAAAGAAATCCAAGCAATACCCGCTATCCTGAGCTTCTGGCCACCTTGTATTTTGATGCAGGGCAATATGCTTCCGCTGCAGTCTCTGCTATTGATCTTTTGGAAGTAAATGACAAAAGCGTCACAGGTTTGGAAATTGCCGCTTACTCATTGGAACAATTAGGTGCCATGGACAGGGCTTTGCCGCATTTTGAAAGACACTACCTGCTCACTGGAAATCTATTCAGTTTGTATAAAACAGCATATATGCAATACTCCCTGAACCGTCAGGAAGAAGCACTCAATTCCTTGAACATGCTGATCAAAAACAACAAGTCTGCAGAAGAAGCTATCGGATTTCCTTCGGCCTCAGGTGACACCCAAGAAATCAATTTAAAAGCTGCCGCCCTGAACCTCAAGGCTATGCTTTATATGGATCAGAAAAACAAAGCAGAAGCATTGGATGCCATCAATCAGGCTTTAGCGCTCAGCCCTGACTTTGAACTGGCCAAAGAAAACCTGGTTGAAATTCAGAAAATGTAATGATCAGGTTTCCTAGCAATAGGAAAGTTAATAAAAAGAGGGAGGGAAATGCGGTGATTAGGCATTCCCTCCCTCTTTTTATTTATTGACCACATTCACTCTGAGATTTTAAAACCGTCTTCTCGAAATTTGATGTTTTGTGAGGCTATAAAACGGATTTTTTATCTACAATTCAAAACTCCGATTACCTAAAGATTATAAATCCCAATTCAGAAGTGATATATAAAATGCGTTAAACATTCATAGCTGCTTAATTCCAGAAATAATCAATTTGTGCAATTAGTGTAATTCCTGCCTGCAGCAGGCAGGTGTGGTTATATTTTCTATTCTATCCGCGGTTCCATATAACCGGCGTATGCAGACCATTCTCCGAAACCTTAAAAAGGTCTAAACTTATGCCTACCATAATTCTGGACAAGTTTTTCACTTATGACTTGGCTCTTCATTCTTCATTTTACACTCATCATTCTAAATTCTCATGCTCCAACTACGACAACCCGACAACAATTAAAACATTTTTCAATCAACACTCTTCATTCCTCCCAATTCCCTTTTCACTCTACTTATAACCCTTTAACCTCAAGCATCCAGAAAAAACCTCATTTTTTGCTTTCCGGTACTTCCTAATCCTACGTAGAATTTAATGGCACGGGCATTGAACTCAGGTGTTTGCCACTGAATATTGAAGCATTTGTTTTTTCTGGCTTCCTCCCGGATTCTTTTCATGATTTCCGCACCTATTCCCATACTTCTGTATTCCTCATTCAGGAAAAGACAATCCATAAATAAGATTGGGGCAGCATCTCTGGTAGAAAAATCAAAAGTAAAAGAAGTAAACCCCTCAGCCTTGCCATCAATCTCGACGATCCAAACATGAAGTCTTTGAGGAGTCCCAAAAATACCGGCTCTCAAGCCTTCCAGTTTTCCTTCAGGTGAATATTCAGAATTTTCAAAAGCTGCATGTGCAGCACATAAATTGACCAAATCTGGTAAATCTTTTTCTTCACAAGGTCTGATGATGTATTCCATTATTTTTCTGATAGGTTTAACAATAATGGAAAATGCGCAAAAAAATCCATTTCTCTAAGGACTCCTCTGAAAACTTTGAATAATTGGTGATTAGTGATTAGTTAATTAGTAATTGGTAATTTGAATTTTGGATTTTGGATTTTAGATTTTGGATTTTGGATTTTGGATTTTGGATTTTGGATTTTTTATACGTTTAAAATAAAATCCACCGCCATCTGCGCGTGCAGCTGTGTAGTAGAAATCAAAGGAAAATCACTTTCCTCCTGTTTGATCAGCAAAGGCAGTTCAGTGCAGCCCATAATCATTCCCTCTGCCCCTTTTTTTGCCAAATACTTCATCTGGCATTTATAAAACTTTTTCGCTTCTTCTGTAAATTTCCCTTGGGTAAGTTCTTTGGATACGAATTCATGGGAAATGTCAATATATTCCACATCCGGAATAACCGTGTCAATATCAAAATGCTCCTTGAGGTAAGAAGGTATAAAAGAGCCCGTCATGGTAGGCCTATTGCCGAGCAATCCCAAAGTTTTCAATCCCTTTTCCTGAGCACTGCGGCCTATTGCCTCTGCAATATGCAAAATGGGAATATTGATTTGCGGCTGCACAAAATCATATACCATATGGGGTGTATTGGCACAGATCAGGATTCCTTGCGCTCCTGCCCTTTCCAGATTACGGGCTGTTTCAAGATATGTCTGATTGATCTTTTCTTTATTTTGCTCCCGCATCAACTGTATATTTTGACTATAAATCAGCAATGGAGGGTTTTGTTCATGGCCAATACGTTCGCCAGCCAGTTCATTGATCAATTTGTAATATTCTATAGTGGAGTGCCAAGAGGTTCCTCCAATCATTCCTAGTAGTTTCATATTGTCAAAATAAACAATGAATTCTTATATATTCGGTGACAATTGACACAGGAGTTCAGAAGAGAGAATCAACAGTTGCTCAGGAAAATATTGTTCAAACAGGCAAAGAACTTATGCAGTTCATGCTTGTTTGTTGAAATAAGCAATGGCCTTATCCAAGTCTTCCTTGGTATCAATGGCAACGGCCTGATGGGTTGTTTTCACCATCCTGATAGTAACACCATTCTCCAACAATCGCAGTTGCTCCAACATTTCGGTTTGTTCCAAGTCTGCCTTTGGCCATTGGGTAAAAGCCAAAAGTAAATCTTTACGATAAGCATAAATCCCGACATGCTTCCAATATTGAACCGGGGTTCCAAGATCCCTGACATAAGGAATAGGTGACCTGCTGAAATAAAGGGCATTGCCGATCGTATCTGTCACCACTTTTACAGCATTAGGGTTTTGCGCCTCTTCAGCGGTAATGGGAAACATCATGGAAGCCACCCTGACTTCCGGATTCTCAAAAACCTTTAATAAATCTTCCAGTGACTTCTTGTCCTGAAAGGGTTCATCTCCCTGTACATTGACGACTATATCGGCATCTTCGATCATGGCCGCTTCAGCTATTCTATCTGAACCACTTTCATATTCCTTGGTGCTCATAAACACATCCCCACCGATTTCCTTGATCTGGGCTGCTATCAGTTCATGGTCTGTCACCACAATCACCTTTTCAAACAAATCAGTATCCACAGTACTTTCATAGGTTCTCTGAATGACAGAAAGCCCACATAAATCCTGTATCAACTTGGCAGGAAAGCGGGTCGATGCATATCGGGCGGGAATGAGGGCGATGGATTTCAAAATGTTATGATGTTTTGATAGAATACAAGATTGACCATCTATGAATTGTGGAATTCAAGGATTAGACCCTAAATCTTGAAAGAAGTTTCTCCAACCATTGATTAGGAGCTTTCTTCTCTTCCATTTCATAGTAATTACCGGTGTATTTATTCTTTCTGAGGTAAGAGTAATTATAGCCATAGCCGTAGTTATAGCCACCAAAGTCATAGATGTTGCCTCCAGCTTTCATACCATTAAACACCGCATAAATACTGCTGATCTGATCATTGGCATACAGATCATTGATCATTAACAAATACCTCTTGTGGGTATAATTCTGTCTGACAATATAAAGGTTGATATCAGAAAACCTCAACAGGTCCATTGTCTCTGAAACCAGTCCAATTGGAGGGGTATCCATCACGATGACTTCAAACTCAGATTCTAAATGTTGGATCAACTCAGCCATTCTGTCCTTCAAAAGCAATTCTGCCGGATTAGGTGGTATAGGGCCTGAAGGTACCAGAAATAAATTCTCATATTTGGTGGCCATGACTATATCCTCCTTCTCTGCTTTGTTAACCAAATAATTGGAAAGACCGGTTTTAGCCTCCAACCCAACATAGTCTGACATCCTAGGCTTCCTCAAATCAAGTCCTACAAGACAGGTTTTCTTGCCACTCAAGGCCATGGCCGCAGCCAAGTTTAAGCTGACAAATGTTTTTCCCTCACCGGACACTGAAGAAGTAACCAGTATTTTCTTGCATTTTTTATCACTGGCAATGTAAAACAAGGCTGACCTAAGTGACCTGAAAGATTCCGCAACCATCGTTTTGGGATGTTCGGCCACCAACATGTTGGTTTCCTTTGTACTCAAACCAATTGTCCCCAATAAAGGTATCCTCAGTGCATTCTTCAACTGTATCTGATCCATGATCTTATTGTTGAAGTAATGGTACCCCAATAAGAATAATAATGGAATAAAAAATCCCAGACCAACAGCCATTCCGTAATTTTTTGGCTTTTGAGGAAAAATCAAACTACCCATCCTGGCATAATCAAGCACAGAATTATCAGAAATATTAGAGGCTTTAGCAATCCCTGCTTCGGCACGCTTTTCCAGAAGGTAATTATACAGGTTTTCCCGTAACCTGTATTGCCTAAAAATATTGGTATAATCAGACTCTGTCTGTGGAAGCTTTGAAAACTCCTGGTCATATTTATCCAGTTTTTTCATAGCCTCCGCTTTTCTTCTTTCGGTATTGATGACCAGGTTATCAATGTTTTCAAAAACATTCTCTCGAAGCTTGGAAATCTGTTCATCCACCTCTTTGACTTTCGGATGATTGTCATTCACCAAGACCAACAACTTCCTCCTGTCTAAAGAGATATCAACCAAGCTCTTAATCAACCCATTGAGAAAGGAATCATTCAAGCCCACTACAGATGGGGCGATAATATCTGTGTAATCACCGCTTTTTGTCTGTAAATAATTTTGTAGAGATTTATAATAGCTTAGCTCAAATTCAATATTTTGGATCAAGTCCTCAAGCGTCTGAATATTGCCCAAAACCCCGCCAAACTCAGAATTCACATCCAATAACTTGTTTTCTACCTTGAAATTGAGCATAATCCTTTCCACCTGTTTCAGCGAATCCTCCAGCACCTGCATCTGCTCATCAATGAAATCCAAAGTATTTTCCGAAATCCTATTTTTTTCTTTTAGATCATAGTCGATGTAGGACTCCATCAAGGCATTCACATAATCCCTTCCCTTTTCCACTACACGGGTCACCATAGAAACCTGCAAGACCGTACCATAACTGTTAATAGGCCTTACAGTAATGGCCCTGGAATATTGATCGATAATATTGGTAGGATTATGGATGACAAAATAGAGTTTGTCCCCTTCCTTCATGTTCTTGGTCTTATGGATGGTAAACTTAGATCTACTGCCCACTATTTCCTGCCCAAAACTATACGTCTTATCCAAAATTTCTGCATCTACAGGACCGTCGGCTTTGGCCTGCATAAAATCAAAAAATCCCTTTTCTTCGCGGCTAAGCCTAAACTCATCCTCAGAAACCAAGGTGAAATGAATGGTGCCTGTTTCGAATTGTGGAAAATCCCGGTCAACTTCTACCTTAATCGGTGATTTGTCATAGAGTTCAACTTCTTTGATATTGGTAAAAGCAAAATAACTCACATCAAAATGAAGTTTTTTCAGCGCCTCTTCCGCAAGGTTTTTAGAAGTCAACAACAAGATGTCATTTTCCAGGTTATTACCTCCACTAAAAATATTGGACCTATCCAATATACGGACCTCAGGAGTGTTTTTCTGCTTGATCAAAATACTTCCCCGAACCTCATATTCCTCTACAGAATAACGGTGAAAAAGGAAAACAGCCACCAAGGACATAAAAATTCCTGTCAGGTAAAGAGGCCAATACCTGGAATATTTGATCAGGTAATATTTGATATCTATAGGCTTGACCTCATCCTCAAATTTCGATATATCTACTTTCCCGTCTATCATAGATTGCCCCTCAACAATGCAAATAAAACCAACAATGACGAAGTTACCGATAAAATCAGACCCAATGAGGAAGAAAGGTTGTCCGCCCGCCCAAATTGCCTGATATTCATCGGTTCCAGATACAAAATATCATTGTTTTGTATAAAGAAATAAGGAGATGCCAATAAAGCCCTGTCATTCAGGTTGATCTGATGGATTTTGGTTCCCCCATCGTATTGCCTGATCAGGAATAATTTATTCTTTTTGGCCAGTATATTAGACTCTCCTGACATGGCCAAAGCATCAAAGATGGTAGCTCTGTGCTTCAAGATGGTCTTGGTGCCAGAACTGCTGAACTCTCCCAAAGCGGTAAATCTTATCCCTCCGATCCTAAGTCTGACATACACATCGTCTTTGAAATAGGTATTGATCGCTTCCTGTACTTTGGTTTTGGCCTGTTCCTCATTCAGCCCCCCTATTTTGATCTTCCCCAAACGTGGCAATTCAACATATCCTTCAGAGTCTATGGCATATCCTGTAAGGAAAAACATATCACCTCCACCCATCATACCCCCCATACCCATACGCATGTTTCTAGACCCCTGAAACTCAAAGGCCTTGGTAAGTTCCTCATCCGCAGAAGCAAAATCAATATCCACAACATCAAATGGCTGAAGTATATAATTCTTTTCATATTCAGCAAAAGGGATAAACTCCTCCAGATCTATCGGATCATTTCCAGGTAGATTTTGAAGGTAAGTAATCCTTTTATTGCTGATGCAAGAGGTTGCAAAAAATAAGATTAAGGAAAAAAGAAAGAGGTTTTTCATGTCATACACAAGGCAATATACTGCTTCAAATATAAAGAAATATTGGAATTATGCAGACAATTTCCACTACCAGTATTTGGGATTATATACCACCATGATTTTATGGTAAATAAAATGGATTTAATCACCCAAAATGCGGTATTGGAGCATTTTCAAGAAAATTATTTTTTTCAAAGATTTAGTTAAGTGCTGAAATGAAAGGGAATTTATCCGACTTTCTGTTTTTCCTGACAGTTAGCCTACTTCTCCAGAAGCTGGACTCCCTTAAATCTCAACTAGCACAAGAATTCGCGAAAATTCGCAAGCTTCGCGCATAATTCATTTACCTAATTAGCAATGATGTATAAAAGGCGTTAAACATACATTTCTGTCTAATTCCAGAAATAATCAATTTGTGTAATTAGTGTAATTCCTGCCTGCAGCAGGCAGGAGTGGTTATCTTTTCAAATCTATCCGCGGTTCCGTATCGCCGGCGTATTCAGACCATTCTCCGTTTTAGACAACGTCGCCGGCCTGCCTGACCGGCAAAGGCAGGCTCTGGAAACGGGCAACCCTCAATCAACCCAGGGTTCCGAGGCTTGCTGCCACTCACCCTGGGCTTTTACAGAACGCCCCCTTGGGGCTCTTTGGTACCCACCTAAATTTAGATTACCCAGCGCCAGCTGCTTAGCGTTCTTCCTTCGTCTTGTCCTAATTCATACGCCAGAATTATGTAGAAATACCTCCCCAACCTTTCAATTTTCTTTGTGATCCTTAGTGGTTTTAGTGGTATTTAAAAAATCTCTGTGACTCTCGGTGCCTCCTCGGTGTAACCCTGCCGGCTGAAGGCGGGTCTGTGTAATTCAAAAAAATTATCTGCGCCCTTCAGGCTCGTTTAGCTTCGATAGGGATTTCCCCTCAACCGGGATGGCCTCCAACCATCCCTCTGATATCCCGGCCCTTCAGGCCTATTCAACTTGCTCAGAAATCTTTCCCATAACAAAACCGTCATCCGGAACTTTAGAAAAGTTCAAACTTTTGCCTTTTTACTTTTGCCTTGGCTCTTAAATCATTCTTCATTTTTCACTCCTCATTCTACATTCTCAACCCTTTTTCCTTGGCTCTTCAATCATTTTTCATTCTTAACTCAAAATTCTTCATTCTCCTCCCCTCCATGGATCTCTCTCTCCCATTATTCACAGGACAAGTTGTGTAATTCAAAAAAGTATGGAAATCACCCAAATGATATAAAAACAGAGCACCCCAACCCAGCTAACTGGATGGATTTTTTTAAGGATTTTCCAGTCATAGATAAAAAGTGAAATAAACAAAAGATTCCAAACCAAACCTTCAAACAAATCAAATTCGAAATCCACCAGACCAATATGTTCCCCAATTCGGCCCAAAACAGGTTCCAACATATACAGAGATGCCATAAACATATACCGTTTATGCAAATTCCCCTTCCTCCTGTTTAAATAGCCTAATAAAACCAAAACAGCAAAGCCTAACATCAGGAATCGGTTGGCTTTTATCCAAAATGGCATAGCTCCCCAGCTTTCATATACTTCAAAAAAAATATACACTGTACTTATAAACACTCCAATAGCTGAAACCATACCAGCAACTCCCCATTTTATATGAGACCCATGATCTCCCTTCCTAATTAAATTCGACTGAACTACAAAAATGCCCAACCAGGCAAAACAAAAAAGTCCATGAATAATGAATTTGGGATCCTTATTGCTTTCTTGACCTACATCAGTGACCAAATTATCTGAAAAACCAATGAGTGATAAAAACAATATCAACATACTGGCAATTAGGAAATAATGCTTTTTCATTGTGTTTCGGACAGGAATTTAATTCTAACAAACCCAATTTATACCATTTTAAATTTCATAATTTAATACTTAATTCCTGTCAAGTTTGGCATATTTTTATTTTTTGATTTCAATCTTTGGTAAAAAAACAAACCTTCCAGCTACCTGATTCATGACCCTATTGGTTCTTCAGACTTGGACCCCTTTATTGAAACCAGTACAAGAATTCTCGAAAATTCGCAAGCTCCGCACCTAATTCATTTTCTTTTGTTGCATTGATCAGAAAATCACATCAAAATCCCCTAGCTGCTAAAATGTAGAATTTAAAAATTAGTGTAATTAGTGTAATTCCTGCCTGCAGCAGGCAGGAGTGGTTATCATTTCAAATCAATTCGCGGTTCCGTATCGCCGGCGTATCCGGGATGGCTTCCAACCATCCCTCTGATATTTCGGCCCTTCAGGCCTATTTAATCGACCAAAAATCCATTTTCTTCTCCAAAAATGTAATCCCTATCAGCACAAGAATTCGCGAAAATTCGCAAGCCCTGCGCCTAATTTTCTTACCCTTACTGCTATGATGACAATAAAATACCAAAATCCTTAACCAGTTTAAAATCTACTTAATTTGTGAAATTCGTGAAATTTGTGGTTATCTTTTCTATCCTATCCGCGGTTCTATATCGCCGGCGTATCCGGGATGGCCTCCAACCATCCCTCTGATATCCCGGCCCTTCAGGCCTATTCAACTTGCTCAGAAATCTTTCCCATAACAAAACCGTCATCCGGAACTTTAGAAAAGTTCAAACTTTTGCCTCCCGAAATTCTTCGGGACAAGTTTTTTACTTTTGCCTTGGCTCTTAAATCATCCTTAATTCAACATTCTCAACCCTTTTGCCTTTTTACTTTTTACTTGGCTCTTTATTTTCCTCCGTGTACCAAAAGCCAAGCGCAGCGTCCTTTTTCCTTCCGAAATCCCACTTTTTACTTTTGCCTTGGCTCTTATATTTCCTGTGCATCCCTGATTAGTGTTGACCGTTTTGTGATTTGTATTTCCTGTCTTATACCCCTTAAAACTCCCCCATACTCCTCGACTCCATACCATAGGTATCCTTCAAAACCGAAAAGTTTTGTAAAATATCCTCCAAACATCTTAGGTTCTCCTTAGGATAATGTCCGAAATTATGAGGATGCCACCAAAGATGATAAACCTCCCCTGACTTAGCTGCTGCTTCCATCTCTTCTTTTATCCTACTGATCCTCTTTTGGTTAAAAAGTGAACCTTTCCTGAATGGCCTCAGCAACCTAGAGGCAGGTAAACCCAACAATTCCTCACCGTTACGCTGAGGTGCTTGATAACTGGTTTTTTGACCCAAAGAAACTAAAGTGTCTCCTGTCCTAAACAGCCTTTTAATCAGATTTTCATCTACGGTATGTTTCCAATACCAATCCTGCGGGTTGGTCCTGACTGTATCAAATCCTTCCTCCTTACTGATAGCAAGGGCTGCTTCATTGATCTGATTTCTGGGAAAAACCAGTGATTTGAGCTCTTGTCCAAATTTACTCTTTGCAATGGTCTTAGCGGCTTTCAAGTCAGCCCTAAATGCCTTCGCACTTCCTCCATTTTCACAGGTATAAAAGTGGGCAAAAGTATGGCTCCCCAACTCCTGTCCAGGACAATCAATCAGCTGACGGACTAAATGGGGTGCAAAAAGGGCTTCCTCCCAAATCTGTGGCTGTGCATCAAACCATCGATATGCAGAGTAGCGCTCATACTTGTATTGGGGCAGAACTGTAGGCATGTAAGCCCTCCATTCCTCTTCATTATCGGCCATCAGGCTACCTACTGTAGCCCATGTGGCATGAACACCATAGTGCTCAAACATTTCCAAAATCGCAGGAACAACCTGAAGCGTTTCCTGATAATATTCTAGATAATCTCGCAATCGAGTCTTATCAAACCTCCCCCAGTGGAGCTCAAAATCCAAAGAAATGGTCAAAAAAGATGTCACCTTAAAATAATTAATCCGGGTTGAAGATAGTAATTATTTCCAATTTTGATCATAAAGTTTCCTGTATTACAAACAAACTGTCATTTTTACTCAATTAACATCCAACCTACATTTCCGATTTACCCATACCCCCCAACCCAAAAGGTAGAAAAACGGCATATAAAATGACTTCATCCGCATGATGATACCTAAATTATTTAGGGTCAATGCATAAGCAATACTCAATACCAATCCAAAAAAAATCCCTATCCATAAAAACTTCGGAATCTTTCTCAAACCACCTTTTCCAATTCCCAATATTAAAACCAACAACATCAGCAGCGCAAACAAGTTTTCCAATCCTGCCATCCACTGCCAAAAATTACTGCCTTCCCCAATAAATGGCCGAAAATAAAGTGTCCATATTTTCATCCACCAGGAATATTCCGACATGGGCACTGCAGAACCTGCTCCAAAACCGTCCAAAAAACGCATCTGTTCTTCTGAAAACCCATAAAGATCCGCTGGACTCAAAGCCTCCATATGGGTGATGTATAATAAAAATCTAAGTACAGCCAATCCAGCAAAAATAATCAGTGCAGATCCAATCCACTTAATCCAAATTGGCAATGACTTTTCAAGCCATAGAAGAGGAAATAAAAACCCCAACAAAATTCCGCCCTGCAAGGGCCTGACCATATAGGAAATGAAAATACCAAAAATTGCCCAATGCCATTGCTTTTCTAAGTTGCGGATACCTTTTAAAAACATAACCAATCCCACCAAACTCAATGACTCTTTCCCAATTCCAGAAGTCCAGAAATGTAGGTTAGGCATCAGGAAAATCAACCATAAAAGAACGGTCAACAAACCTTTTTCCTGTCTTGGAAATACCTCCTTGACCATTTGAAGCAATTCTCTTACTGCCCAAAAAGATGCCAGAGCATACAATACATTGCCCAACCAAAACGGTAAACCCAACACCTTTGCAGGTATATAATTCAGCCATTGTAAAAAATAGGACCTTGTCCCCCAATGATCCGACCAGGTTTGAGGATCATGTCCGGTCTCTGCTGTTAGGTTCCAATACCGTATGGCATCTCCGCCATTTGCTTGTAAGTACAGCGTGAAAACGATGGCAAAGAAAAGGTGGTAAAGAAAAAGCCACACATCGGACTTTTCGATTCTCCTAAGACAATTGCTGACCACCTGTTTCAGTTTACCCATATCATGTTTTCAAAAATGATTACCTATCCGAATATACATGAACCAAAATACAAGAACCAAATACCTCTACCTACAATTTTAAAAAAAATCAACTCCCCTATCCGAACTTCACTGTCCTGCTTCTCCAGATGCTGGACCCCCGTATTGAAACAAAAATTCGCGAAAATTCGCAAGCTCCACGCCTAATTCATTTCTTGTGATGCATTGATCATAAAATCACATCAAAATTCTCAAGCAGCCAAAATATAGAATTTAAAAATTTGTGAAATTCCTGCCTGGCAGCAGACAGGCGTGGTTATCTTTTCTATCCTATCCGCGGTTCCATACCGCCGGCGTATCCAGACCATTCTCCGTTTTAGACAACGTCGCCGGCCTGCCTGACCGGCAAAGGCAGGCTCTGGGGACGGGCTGACCTCTATAAACCCAGGGTTTTGGTCGTTCCTCCCGACACCCTGGGCTGTTACATCCCGCCCCTTCAGGGCTCTTTGATAAACAATTGCTTTGAGGAATCAACACCCCAGCGCCAGCTGCTTTGTGCCCTTCCCC
>NZ_JBHLWI010000010.1:0-33423 GCF_042432905.1 Fontibacter flavus
CAATTGCCAGTCTGATTTTTAAAAACTACCTTAGACATTGTTGTATTTTGTTCAACTCTAAAATAATAATTTTAGAGAAGATCAACAATAAAAAAAGGGTGTCTCGACTTTTCGGACACCCCCAGCGGAATAATTCGAAATTGAGACCTACCAAGAACTCCCGTTTACATTTTTTTCAAACCATTGCAATTCCTCCATTTTTCCAATCATTGAATTTTTGTATTGCTAACAAATTACTTTCTATCTTTAAGTACATGTAAAATCAAAATCATGAAAAACCCTGTACTTATTTTAAGCTTATTTTTAACGCTTTTCATATCCTGCCAAAAAAACAATAAAGAAAACAGCCAAGGTGATTTGGAATTTCAAGAACCTTTTCGTCCTCAGTTCCACTTTTCTCCTGCAGCTAATTGGATGAATGACCCTAACGGGATGGTGTATTGGGACGGTGAATATCACCTTTTTTATCAGTATTATCCGGACAGCACAGTTTGGGGTCCCATGCATTGGGGCCATGCTGTTTCAGAGGATTTGGTGCATTGGGAACATTTACCCATTGCTCTTTTTCCAGACACCAATGGATGGATTTTTTCAGGATCAGCAGTCATCGACCATCAAAACACAAGTGGATTGGGAACAACTGAAAATCCTGCCATGATTGCCATTTTCACCTACCATGACCATATTGGAGAAAAAGCTGAGCGAGATGATTTCCAGACCCAAGGGATTGCTTACAGTACAGACCGAGGACGTACCTGGACCATGTATGAGGGTAACCCGGTTTTGAAAAACCCTGGGATCAAGGATTTCAGAGATCCAAAAGTATTTTGGTCGGATGATGCTCAAAAATGGATCATGTCATTGGCTGTGAAAGACAAAATTAGTTTCTATTCTTCTTCCAATCTCTTGGATTGGACATTTGAAAGTGATTTCAATCCTGAATGGGCAGCCTACGGCGGGGTATGGGAGTGTCCTGATTTATTCCCGCTTCAGACCAAAGATGGTCAGGAAAAATGGGTGCTTTTTGTCAGTATCAATCCCGGAGGTCCACAAGGTGGTTCTGCAACACAATATTTCATAGGTGATTTTGATGGAAAATCATTTACCACCTCATCTACAGAAGTCAAATGGCTAGACTGGGGAGCTGATAATTATGCAGGGGTAACCTGGTCCAATGTGCCTGAAAAGGATGGCAGGAAACTTTTCATCGGATGGATGAGCAATTGGCAATATGCACAGGTTGTTCCCACCAAAACTTGGAGGTCTGCAATGACCGTTCCCAGACAATTGGACTTGGTGGAAGTGAATGGAGAATTGGGAATAGCCTCTAAACCAATTGCAGAATTGGAAAAATTGAGAAATGAAAGTATCAAGATAAAGAATAGCCAGGTCAAACTTCAGGAAGAACTGATTGAGTTGGAGCTGGATGTAGATTCAGAAAATTTTAGAATCGAATTTTTAAATGATAAAGATGAAAGGTTGATTTTGGAACAAAGAGACGGCTTCATTGTCCTTGACAGGGGACTTTCCGGATTGACGGATTTTGAAGCTTCTTTTGCCAACACCCAAACAGCCCCATTGAATGGCATCAAAACGGAAAAAATCCACCTTTATTTAGATAGATCATCGATAGAAATTTTCATTAATGATGGCCAATTGGTCATGACATCGCTGATTTTTCCTACTGATGCATATAATCGCATTGAACTTCAGGGATTTTCATCCAATAACAGGCTACATTATCTGAAATCCATTTGGTAAATGCATGTATAAAAAAAGAATTCAGCAAGGTTCCTGATGTATTTTGAGTGAAATCTTTAATTTTAAACCACAACCTATTCACCATATATGCAAAGTAAACATTACGTTTTATTCCTCTCCATCACTGCCGCTTTGGGTGGATTTCTTTTCGGGTTTGATACAGCGGTAATTTCAGGTGCAGAGCGAGACATACAGGTATTATGGAATCTGAGTGATTGGAGTCATGGATTGGCTGTGGCCATGGCACTTTATGGCACGGTGATCGGTGCTTTATTCGGGGGGATTCCAGCTGATAGATTTGGAAGAAAAGCTTCACTGATTTGGATTGGGGTATTTTATTTGGTTTCTGCCCTTGGCTCTGCTTTTGCCAACGATGTCAACACCTTTATGTTTTTCCGGTTTTTGGGAGGTCTGGGAGTAGGTGCTTCTTCGGTAGTGGCCCCCATGTATATATCTGAAATCGCCCCAGCAAATAAAAGAGGGCAATTGGTAGCACTTTATCAGTTCAATATTGTATTTGGGATCTTGATGGCCTATTTCTCAAACTATCTGATCGGGACAGCCAACTTGAATGAAGCCTGGAGGTGGATGCTGGGTGTTGAAGCCATTCCTGCTTTAATTTATAGTGTACTGATTGTCAAAGTCCCAAAAAGCCCTAGATGGCTGATTGCCAAAAAACAGGATTTTACGGCAGCGAGGGAAATTCTATCCAAAACAGATCCAGAAGGCGTGGAAGAAGCCATGACTTTGGCCATAGAAGAAAGTAAAGAAATCAAAGGCAAAGTTGCAGCTACGGCACTATTCAATCCCAGATTCAGAAAAATATCCTTCTTTGCCTTTTTGATGGCCTTCTTTAACCAAATGTCAGGCATCAATGCCATCATCTACTTTGCGCCAAGGATTTTCGAATCTGCTGGAATAGCTACTGAAGATGCGCTTCTTTCTACTATCGGGATTGGTGTGATCAATTTGTTGGCTACATTAATGGGCCTATACTTTATCGATAAACTTGGACGAAAAATGCTGATGTATATAGGTTCTGTAGGCTATATTATCTCTCTATCTCTGATGGCTTATAGCTATTTTGGTGGTGCGATCAGCAACACCTTACTTCCGTATTTTGTCTTTATCTTTATTGCTTCACATGCCATTGGACAGGGATCGGTGATATGGGTATTTATTGCAGAGATTTTTCCCAATGAATTGAGAGCATTCGGACAATCTTTGGGTTCTTTCACCCATTGGATTTTGGCAGCATTAATTGCCAACCTGTTTCCATTCTTCGCCAATAGCTTCGGAGCAGGCAACATTTTCGCATTCTTTGCCTTGATGATGGTGCTGCAATTGTTTTGGGTAGCTTTCCGAATGCCGGAAACCAAAGGCAGATCCTTGGAAGAAATTCAAAAAGATTTACAAAAAGACCATGACTAAAAAAGTTGTTTGCTTTGGGGAAATGCTTTGGGACTGTTTCCCAAACCATGAAATTCCAGGTGGTGCCCCTATGAATGTGGCCTTGCATTTATGCCAGTTGGGTATGGATGTCCAAATGATTTCCAGAATTGGACTTGATGCGCTTGGGGATAAATTACTGGACTTCACATCCTCCTTTGAGCTTGACCCAACCTGTATACAAAAGGATGACATACATCCAACGGGAAAAGTCATAGTGGACAACAAGGATCCCGAAAACATCAAATACGATATAGTCTCTCCATCAGCATGGGATTATATAGCCTTGACCAATGAAGCATTAAAAGCAGTTAAAGCTGCAGATGCCTTTATTTTTGGTTCCTTATCTGTGAGAAACCATGAGAGTTGGGAGACGCTCTACCACCTGCTGCACGAAAAGGTACTTAAGATTTTCGATATCAATCTCAGGTCACCTTTCTATGATTTTGAGCAGATTGAAATCATGCTTGGCTATACGGATATTTTAAAAATCAATGAGGATGAACTGGTCATTGTGGCCGATTACTTTGATATTGATTTACCCGAGAATGCCACACATCTGGAAAAATCCAAACAGGTCTGTGCCTATTTGACGGAACACTTCCCTATTGCCATGGTATGCGTCACCTTGGGGGCAAAAGGGGCCATGATCTATAAAGAAGGCAAAATCACCTCCCATCCTGGATATAAGGTAAAAGTAGAAGATACGGTGGGTTCGGGGGATGCTTTTTTAAGCGGCTTGGTTAAAACCTATCTCGATGGCAAAAGACCTGAAGAAATTTTGGATTTTGCCTGTGCTATGGGTGCCTATGTCGCTACACAAAAAGGCGGTACTCCAAGGTATTTAATAGAGGATGTGTTGAAAGTGAAAAGTACATCGAAGTAGAATTTAATTGAACCACAAAAGTTCAGGAGAGTAGAGCTGTCAGGATGCTTAAGCTCCTGCCAGCTCTACTCTCCTGGTTCGAATATAAAGGCAATAAAATTTTGTTCGTTGAAGTGAAACACCTATCGCGTCAGCGATTTTACAACAAAATGGGAAATAAACAGTAGATTTAAATTAGAAAAAAATTAAACTTATCCAATAACTCATAGGAAAGGATTAATAATTTTTAGTTTGTTTTCTACTAATAATAAGTGCTGTAAATCTTCTGTATAAAGAACTTCACAATCATTTTCTAATGCAGAGGCAACGATAAAAGCATCAAAAATTTGAAAATCATATTTTCGGACTAATTCATTGGCTATTGATATAGTACTTTGTTTTAAGGGTACATATTGACATATTTCAAGGATTTTCCCCAACACTTCCACTATTTTTTCCTTTGGATATTTCCACCTCCTATTCAAAACATTGACAAATTCACTGAGTGACTGAGAATTAAAAAAAGGATTTTGCAAAATAATATCAGCGGATATATCCCTACGATTGGCCATGGAAGTATCTAAAAAATATAAAAGAACATTTGTATCGACTGCGATTCTACTCATAATCAGAAGCTTCTTCTCTACTGAAAAAATATTGACCTTCACTATTAAAAGTGAATCCTTCAAATTTTTTGTAAAGTTCCTCCTTTGAAATTTTTGGCCAACTTTCTTTTTTTTCTGGCTCTTCAATTTCAAATGCAATCAATTCAATCCTTTTACCAATAAGAGATTCAGGAATCTCCAATTGGTATATTTTTTTTTTCGGAATTATAATCTGGCGAATCATAACACTTTTGATTTTGAATTTAATATAACAATTTTTGGACAGAATAATTTCCAGTATTCAAAAAGGCCTCAACTTTTGTTTCCTTTTGTCTCTTTAGTGGTTCAAATATAAATACCTACAATAGTTACATCACCCTCGAAAGGGCTACTTTCCACTGTTCATACACCTCTGAGTAAGCAGAGGCCTTTTCTTTCTTCGGTTCAAAAACGGACAAACGTTCGAGACCCGCAAAGGCTTCCTTCGCATCCGTGTAAATACCCGCACCGATTCCTGCTCCTCTGGCTGCGCCTTGGGAACCATCTGTATCGTACAGCTCTAAACTCACTTGGTTCATATTGACAAATGCCTCTCTGAACAAAGGACTGAGGAACATATTGGCCTTTCCTGCTTTCACTGTATTCAGGTTCAAGCCCATATCCTTCATGATATCAAAACCATACTTCATGGACGACACAATTCCTTCCTGTACTGCCCTGAGCACATGCCTTCTGTCATGTTGAAGCAAATTCAGCCCCATCATGTGGGCTCCAACCGGCTTGTTTTGCATAATCCTTTCCACCCCATTGCCAAAAGGAATAAAACTTAACCCATCGGCACCAATGGCTGTTTCGCTTGCCAAATCATTCATTTGAGGATAAGTAATGGCCTCTCCTCCTATCAATCGCTTGACCCATGAATTCAATATCCCCGTTCCATTAATACATAGCAATACACCGTATCTCGGATCTTTTTGGCTATGGTTGACGTGGACAAAGGTATTGACCCTAGACTGAGGATCGTAAACTGGTGATTTACTCACTCCATAGACCGTTCCGGAAGTGCCTGCTGTCGTAGCCAATTCTCCTTCTTCAAGAACATTCAAAGAAAAAGCATTATTGGGCTGATCACCCGCACGATAAGTAATCGGTACTCCCATATCTATCCCTAAAATATCTGCAGCATGTTGAGTAACAGTACCTTGATGACTGAATGATGGTACTACTTCTGCCAGAAGACTGGAATCAATTTTATAGTAGTCCAGCAATTTTTCGGAAACGCCATTTTCTTTAAAATCCCAGAATATCCCTTCTGATAAACCTGTTTCGGACGTTTTGATCTCACCGCTCAGCTTCATGGCAATGAAATCACCTGGAAGCATGATTTTATGTATTTTCGAATAGACCTCAGGTTCATTTTCCTGCACCCATTTGAGTTTGGAAGCCGTAAAATTCCCGGGAGAATTCAGCAAGTTGGGAAGACAATAATCCTCTCCCAAAATCTCAAAGGCTTTATTCCCAATGGCTACGGCCCTACTGTCACACCAAATAATGGAAGAACGTAATACTTTCCCATCTTTATCCACACAGACCAATCCATGCATCTGATAAGAAATCCCAATTGCTTTCAATTCCCCTGATCTGACATTACCCTGCTTGGTAACAGCATGGGTGGTTTCAATGATATATTTCCACCACATTTCAGGATCCTGTTCAGCCCATTCTTTTTGTGGAGCATGAATGGGCATTTCCACTTTGGGAAGACCTTCAGATGCCACTACTTTTCCAGTATCTGCATCCAAAAGCGTAGCCTTTACAGAGGAGCTCCCTATATCGTATCCTAATAACAACCTTCTCATTTTACCAAAACACAATATATAATGCTGAAATAATTCCCGCTATCAGGATAGCGCCAATCTTGAAAGTCATGCTCGTCTTGAAAAGCTCCTTATTGATCTCAATACTCTTAGGATGATCCTTGCCTTTTCCTTCATATAAACTGATCCCAACAATCAGCACTGCAATAATCAAGAACACCACGCCCATCCGGTCAATAAAAGGAAGGTTTGGCAGACCAAACTTCAAAACTGTAGAAAGTGGAATCGTCAACACCGCTGCTGTTAAGGCGGCGTTAGATGTTGTTTTTTTCCAGAACACTCCAAAGAAGAAAATAGCAAATACACCAGGAGATACAAAACCGGTATATTCCTGAATAAACTGGAATGCCTGATCCAATGAACCTAAGGCAGGAGCTACAAAAGCGGCTACAACGAAGGCTACAAATGCTGCCAATCTACCTATTTTCACTTGCTTCACCTCAGAAGCATCTTTATTGATATACTGCTTGTAGATGTCCATGGTGAAAATCGTAGAAGTACTATTTGCCATAGAAGCCAAAGAAGATACAATCGCAGCTGTCAGGGCTGCAAAAGCCAATCCTTTCAAACCCGCTGGCAATAATTGTAGTAATGTTGGATATGCTCTATCAGACTTGATAATACCCGTAACAGGATCAGTCATAGATTGGATAAATGCATTATCGCCCCCTTTACTGACAATGACCAAAGCAGCAATTCCAGGTATTACCACGATCAGAGGCATCAATAATTTAAGGAAACCTGCAAAAATCACCCCTAACTGTGCTTCATTCAGGTCTTTAGCTGCCAATGCCCTTTGGGTAATATACTGGTTGAATCCCCAATAACTCAGGTTTACAATCCACATACCTCCAACCAGCACACTTAGTCCAGGCAGATCAAGATAAGCGTCATAAGTCCCTCCTTTACCATCAGGGATCATCATTTCACCCTTTTCCAAAATCATGGAAAAATGTCCTGGTACTTCTCTCCTCAATAGGCCAAGACCTTCCCAAGCGTCTCCTTCTCCTACAATGTTCAATGCCAGATAAGTCGTGGCCAAACCACCTGCAATCAAGAAAAATACCTGCACCACATCAGTCCAGGCCACAGCTTTAAGGCCTCCATAAATCGAATATACCATAGCAAATAATGCCAATCCCATGATGCCATAAGTCATGGGAACATCCAGAATGGTATTCAAACTCAATGCACCTAAGTACAATACTGATGTAAGGTTTACCAACACATATAGTAAAAGCCAAAATATGGCCATGGTAGTCCTTACCCGAGTATCATACCTGTCTAAAAGGAATCCGGGCATGGTGTAAATACCCTTTTTGATATAAACAGGGAGAAAAAATATAGCCACCACCAACAAAGTAGCTGCTGCCATCCATTCATAGGTAGCGATGGCCAAGCCCAGGGCAAAACCTGATCCTGACATTCCTATAAATTGCTCAGCGGAGATATTGGATGCAATCAGGGAGGCACCTACTGCCCACCATGGTAAAGCTTTGGATGCGAGGAAATAATCTTTGGAATCTTTGACATGTCCTTTCTTTTCACGGGACACAAAAAGACCCAATCCGATAATCAGGCAGCAATACCCGATAAACACAATGAGATCTAAAGGTTCTAATAACATAAGTATGGTTTATTGTAAAGGTTTGAGATCATTCGTATTTCCATTATTTACATGGGTAATTAATAGGAAATATCTCCAAATATAATGTTTTCAGTCAATCTGCTAAGTCTTTTTGTATATTTATGATGTGCCATTAAACCTAAAATAATCATGAGAAAAATACTCCTCACAATTTTCTGCGTCATTCAAGTCCAAATATCCTGGGCAAATGATGGATACAAACTTTGGCTGCAATACCTGCCCTTTGAAAATAAGGCTGTTGCTGAATATTATCGGGATTATCTTGAAAATATCGTACTGATCGGCAACTCCCCTACTCATAGCGTGATCCAAAAAGAATTGGAAATTGCGATCGAAGGCTTTTTTGACATGAAAAATAAACCTGGCATTAACCTAAACCCATCTACCGCCTTGGTTTGGATCGGAACAGAGAAAGAACTATCAAAGGATATTCTTCCAGAACTTCAATCGCAAATCAACCAATTGGGCGACGAAGGATACATCTTAAAATATCTTCATGGCAAGGTTATCGTTACTGCAAAAGGTAATGCCGGGCTTCTGTATGGGACTTTTGCACTGCTAAAACAAATCCAAACGAGAGAGAAGCTGGAGAATCTGGACATTCTGGAAAACCCAAAAATCCAACTGAGGCTGTTGAACCATTGGGACAACCTCAACAGGACTGTGGAAAGAGGTTATTCAGGTTTCAGTATTTGGAATTGGCACCGTCTTCCCCATCATATTGATCAGCAGTATATCGATTATGCAAGAGCCAATGCCTCCATTGGCATAAACGGCACCTCTATCACCAATGTCAATGCCAATGCTTTGGTTTTGACCCCTGAATATTTGGAAAAAGCCGCTGCTTTGGCGGATGCTTTTCGGCCTTACGGGATCAAAGTATACCTCACCGCAAGGTTTAATGCTCCCATGATGCTGGACAACCTCTCTACTGCCGACCCTTTAAATCCGGAAGTCCAGGATTGGTGGAAAAAGAAAACAGCAGAAATCTATAGCTATATCCCTGACTTTGGCGGTTTTCTGGTGAAAGCTGATTCAGAAGGACAACCTGGACCACACAATTACGGGAGAACACAAGCGGATGGCGCAAACATGCTGGCCGATGCAGTGAAACCCTTTGGAGGTATTGTCATGTGGAGAGCGTTTGTCTACAATGAAAAGACACCTACCGACAGAATCAGGCAGGCTTATGATGAATTCAAACCCCTAGACGGAAAATTCAGGGACAATGTGATCGTCCAGGTGAAAAACGGCCCTTTGGATTTTCAGCCCAGAGAACCTTTCCACCCATTATTCGGAGCAATGTCCGAAACACCCCTGATGATGGAATTTCAGATCACCAAAGAATACCTAGGCCAGGAAACCCATTGGGTCAATCTCGCTACTATGTGGCAAGAAATCCTTCAGTCAGATACCTATGCCAAAGGAAAAGGAAGTACCGTAAGCAAAGTGTTGGATGGAAGCCTACACGAATACAAGTTGACAGGAATAGCAGGCGTTTCGAATATAGGAACAGATAGAAACTGGACAGGACACCACACAGCCCAAGGGGATTGGTACTCATATGGTAAATTGGCTTGGAATCCTGATAGCGATATCCAAAAAATAGGACAGGATTGGTTAAAAATGACCTTTAGTACGGATAGTGATTTTGTTAAAACTGCCCAAGGCATCATGAACCAATCCTATGAGACATTGGTAAATTATATGACACCTGTAGGTCTTCATCACATCATGGCAAGAAGCCATCATTGGGGACCGGGCCCATGGGTAACTGGAGGCGAAAGAGATGATTGGACGGCCACTTATTATCACAAAGTCACAAAAGAAGCCATTGGATTTGATAGAACAGAAAATGGGAGTAATGCTTTAGCCCAATATGCTCCAGAATGGAAAGCAATGTGGGGAAATCCTGAAACTACCCCTTTGGAATATCTTCTTTGGTTCCACAGGGTAGAATGGGACAAAAAACTTTCCACAGGAAATTCCCTTTGGGATGAAATCGCTCTGAGATACCAAAAAGGAGTGGAAGGAGCACGATGGATGCAGAGTGAATGGACCAAAATGAACGGTAAAATTGATGAGGAAAGGTTTTCCCACATTTCCTCATTCTTGGCTATTCAAGTAAAAGAGGCCGAATGGTGGCGAGATGCCTGTCTTTTGTATTTCGGACAATTTTCAGGAATACCCCTTCCGGCAGGAGTTGAAGCCCCTAAGCATGACCTGAACTACTACCTGAATTTCAAAAGAAACTTCGTGCCTGGAATTTAATATGAAGGCATCACTCAAATTATTTTTAATCCTTGCAGGCATATTGATCTGCCAACCTGTATTCAGCCAAGAGAATGGTCCTGGGTTAAAAGAAATGTTTAATGATGCATTTTATATAGGTACTGCCATCAGTTACCGGCAGGCATCAGGGGAAGAGCAGGCTGCTTGGCCTTTATTGGAAAAGCATTTCAACAGCATCACTTCTGAAAATATGATGAAATGGGGTCCCATTCACCCAGAACCGGGCAGATACAACTTTGTATCAGCAGACCAATTTGTTGAGCTGGGCAAAAAGCTGAATGCCTTTATCATCGGACATACTTTGGTTTGGCACCAGCAAACCCCAAAATGGGTTTATCAAAACGAGCAGGGAGAATTGCTCGGAAAAGAAGCCTTATTGGAAAGAATGGAGAAGCACATTGAAACCCTGGCAGGCCGCTACAAAGGCCAGGTGCATGGATGGGATGTGGTCAATGAGGTATTTGAAGATGACGGCAGTTATAGAGAATCAGAATGGTATCAGATTACAGGGAGGGATTACATAATCAAAGCCTTTCAAAAAGCCCATGAAATAGATCCAGGGGCGGAACTGTATTACAATGATTACAATCTTTGGAAACCTGAAAAAAGAGAGGCTGCCATTGCCCTGGCCCATGAATTAAGAGAAAGAGGTTTGAGGATAGATGGAATTGGCATGCAAGGGCACTATATGTTGGATTCACCTCCCGTAGAATTGATCGAAGCTTCAATTATTGCTATTTCAAATGCGGGGTTTAAGGTAATGGTGACAGAACTGGATATGGATGTACTTCCCAGACCTCGCGCAAGTGAAGGAGCAGATCTAAATAAAAACTATGCTTTAGATGAAAAATTCAACCCTTACAAAGATGGTTTGCCCAAAGAGATCAAGGATAAATTCGCCAAAAGGTATGCTGAGATTTTTTCAGTTTTCTACAAACATAGAGATAAAATAGACAGGGTGACACTTTGGGGATTACATGATGGTGCTTCCTGGCTGAACAATTGGCCCGTACGTGGACGGACCAATTATCCTTTGCTTTTTGATAGAGATTTTAAGGTGAAAGAGGAGCTTATCCAATCGATTTCACCCTCTAAATTTTAATAGTAATCCTGTTCTCCCATACTTCAGAACTAAATTGCTTGGATAGCAGATGTGCGTTATAAAAAAAAAATCTGAGTGGACACAACTTGACATATTAAAATGTCACACTTGGGAAACTAAAAACCTTACTTTGATTTTTATTATCCTTGAAAATGGAAATAGAAAACTGCTCTCCCGTGACATAATTCATAGTACTTCTCCTATTATCAAAATCTAACTCCTTAGTATCTATAGTCCTTAAATGATGAAAAATAGAAGCTTCAAAGTTTTTAGGAATAAATTCAGAAACTTTTCCATTTTCCATCATAATATAACGCAAAGCATAAAATACTTCAGCCTGGTCAGAATTCGGATATCGTGCGCTTATCCTTTGAATAGTTCTGGGTGTTTCAAAATATTTCTGATGATAAAAATCATGAGTCATCAACTTGATGGCATACTCCGGCTTCTTTAAGAATTTTTTGGACGCAGTTTCCCTAACCTCAAAAATTGCAAAATCTGCCCGGTCATATTGATTCAACAATTCGAAAGGACGCTGTTCTTCATCAATAAACAATTCAATGTTTTTGGTTTTAAGCCACAGATCGAAGATCTCCGCCTTGATTTCTTTTTTGTCCGGAGGAGTTGTATACGAAATTGTTGTGACAACTCTTGGATATTCTTTTTGCAATAACTCCAATTCATGAAAGACCCTATCATCAAAGAAAGGAAAGTGAGAAATTTGAGTGCGTTCTTCTTCATTCAAGTTAACATAAACTTTACGCAAAGCCTCCAAGTTCAATTTCTGAAGTTCCAATACAAAGGGTTTCTCCTCAGAAAAGCCTTTGGAAAGCAATTTTTCAAATTTTTCTACTCCTTCAGTTTCATCAGAAATAAAAAAACCCTGATCGTTGCCTACCTTACTTGAAGTTAAAGTGAAAAATAAAAACAAGGTAAAGTTGGTGCTACCTAATTTCAAATTGATTAACCTCATGGGATGGGATACCTTCCCCATCATCATTAATCTTCTTTTTGTAACATGAAAGTTAAATGCACTACTAATCGGATGGTGCTCAAACAAGGATGAGACTTTATTCACTAAAAGATACTGATAAGAAACATAGTTTTCGAACTTCCTTAAGACTTGCTCATCAGCCAAAAACTCATGGTTGAGTTGAATGGCTTTTTTATAAATTATCAACAAAGGATTAAACCAAAAAACACATTTCAACGTCTCCACAAACAAGATTTCCCAACTGTGTCTCTGCCTAATATGGGCCAACTCGTGCTCCAAAATTTCGGGTTCTATCGCTGAGGTTTGGTATTGAGATTTTGAAACAAATAAATACTTGAAAAAAGTAAAAGGAAGTACGTTATCATTTAGCAATACCAATGTAAACTGGTCCTTATCGATTTTCTGGTTGCTTGTCACCAGTTTCCGCATGCCATTCAACTGAATCAAAAACCTGATAATAAACAAGACTAAACCAAAAAAATAAATAGCTCCTAAGGCCAGTGGCCAGGAAAAGCTGATAGGTTTTACCTCTCGTTGTGGGGTTTCAACTTTAGGAAAGGCTTTCTCAGGCCAATCCATTACTTCTGAATTAGCCATAACCTCACCCAGGTCAACAGTTTGCTTCAACTCCCATTGACCCCATAATTGGCTTGACTTCACTTGAACAGATGGAATGAACTGCGGCAATTGAACAATAGGCAAAGCAAAGGAAGATACTAAAGCAGCCAACAGGAAAAACCTATTGAATTTAAAAATGCTTTCTTTGGAAAGAAAAAAATGATACATCCCATAAAATAAGGCCAATGCAAGAGTCGATTTGATAAGAAAAACGATCATAGCTTTTTAAATTTTATTTGATCTTCAATAATAGATTTTAAAGACTCCAGTTGCTCCTTAGTCAAATTGGTTTCCTGTGTGAAAAAAGAAGCGAACTGTGAAGGAGAATCATTGAAAAAGTTTTTGATCAAGTGATTCACCTTTCCAGAAAAATATGCTGATTTGGACAGTAAAGGAAAATATTCCCTGGAATTCCCAAAGGTTTTAAAGCTCAAAGCACCTTTATCCGTCAATCGCTTAAGCAATGTTGCTACTGTTGTTGGCGCAGGTTTTGGATCAGGATAGGCCTCCAACAAATCCTTCATAAAGGCACTTCCCTTTTCCCAAATGAAATTCATGAGCTGTTCTTCTGTTGCGGCAAGGTTCATATTCTACAGTTATAGATTTTATTCTACAAATGTAGAATAAAAATTTATTTAACCAAATATTTAAGTAAAAATCATTGATATTCAAAACCTGTCAAAAGTCATGAATTATAGCCCAAAACTTTTATAATTTGGGCCAACCCAAATACAAAATTTATGCATTTAACTGATCAAGAAATTGCAAAGGCGTCCACAATGCGCCCTATAAGAGAAATTGCTGCCAAACTTGGAATATCGGAAGACGACCTTAGGCCATATGGAAAATATGTGGCCAAACTGCCTTTAAAATTGATCGATAAGTCAAAGATGGAAGGCAAAAAACTGATATTGGTAACCGCCATCACGCCCACTGCTGCAGGGGAAGGTAAAACAACTGCCAGTATTGGGCTGACTGAAGGACTCAATAAGATTGGAGTTAAGGCAGCTGTAGTTTTGCGGGAACCTTCACTTGGACCTGTTTTTGGAATGAAAGGCGGTGCTGCAGGAGGCGGATATTCCCAGGTTTTACCTATGGAGTCCATCAATCTTCATTTTACAGGTGATTTTGCTGCTATAGAAAAAGCCCATAACCTTTTGGCTGCCCTTATTGACAACCATATCCACAGCCAGAAAAATACACTGAACATTGATCCCAGGAAAATCATTTGGAAAAGAGTCATGGATATGAATGAAAGGGTTCTGAGGGATGTGGTAATTGGACTTGGAGGACCTGCACAAGGTGTACCTAGGGAATCCGGATTTGACATAACTGCCGCTTCTGAAGTAATGGCCACCCTATGTCTTTCCAATGACCTGATGGACCTTAAAGAAAAAATGGGAAACATCATCATTGGATATACCTATCAGGATGAGCCGGTCCGTGCTTACCAGCTGAAAGCTCAAGGGGCAATGGCCGCATTGATGAAACACACCATCATGCCAAACTTGGTCCAAACGATCGAAGGAAATCCCGCCATTCTACATGGAGGCCCATTTGCCAACATCGCACAGGGAACCAATTCCATTATCGCTACTAAAATGGGACTTTCTCTTGCAGATTATGTGGTTACCGAAGCTGGATTTGCTTCTGACCTAGGAGGTGAAAAATTTTTGGACCTCAAATGTCAATATGGCAATTTGAAACCAGACGCAGTAGTGATTGTAGCCACAATCCGTGCTCTCAAAAGTCATGCAGGCATTCCTGTCGCAGATTTGAAAATACCAAATCCAAAAGCTGTCATAGATGGCCTACCGAATCTTGGTAAACACATTGAAAACATCAAACACTTCATGGTCGTACCAGTGGTGGCGATCAATAAATTTGCTACTGATTCTGATGAAGAGATACAGGCTGTATTTGATTTCTGTCAATCATTGGGAGTGAAGGCAGAACTATCTGAAGGCTGGGAAAAAGGCGGTGAAGGCACAAAAGAACTTGCACAAGCAGTCAAGGAAGCAGCCGAATCAGGAAAAAGTAATTTCACGCCACTTTATGATTTCAACTGGGGAATCGAACAAAAAATTGAAACCATAGCAAGAAAAATTTATGGTGCTGCTGAAGTGGAGTATTCCTTAAAAGCAAAGCAACAAATCAAACTTTTCAACAAAATCGGACTAGACAAGCTGCCTGTGTGTATTGCCAAAACCCAATATTCCTTGTCCGATGATCCAAAACTGATCAATAGGCCCTCAGGCTTTACCATCAAGATCAGGGAATTTGATATTGCTGCAGGTGCCGGCTTCATCATACCTATTGCGGGAACCATCATGCGTATGCCTGGGCTTCCAGCGAAACCTGCCGCAGAAAATATAGATATCGATGCGGACGGAAACATTACAGGCCTTTTCTGAAAAAATCCATTTATCTCGAGAAAGCCCTTTTGTCCAATTAACAGAGGGCTTTTACATTCCTACAAAATCCAATTCCATAAAGCTTGGAATTGTCTATAATTATTTCAATATTAAATTAAATTTTAAGCCATTCTCGAATTTTATCAATTAACTCTTCAAACTATCTTTTATGAGAAAACTTCATCCAATCTTGGTATTAGCAGTATTGATGACTACGGTTTTTTCATGTACTTCTAATAAGGAAATACATGAAACAGATATTATGGAAGAATTGACGCCTTCCAACCTCCCTTTAGCTGACAATAGTATGAGCAGTTTGGACTGGAAAGGTGTATATAAAGGTGTGACCCCTTGTGCAGATTGTGAAGAAATAGAAACTACAATAACCTTAAAAAGTGACGGAACCTTCAAAAGAACGCTGAAATATCTTGGTAAGGATGAAAATATTTTTGTTGATGAAGGGGATTTTAAATGGAATGATGAGGGGAGTAAGGTTACCTTATCTGGAGAAGATGGTACAGTTCAAATGTATCAGGTGGGGGAAAATGTTCTCTTTCATTTAGACCAAGACGGCAATAGAATTACCGGTGATTTAGCCAATATGTACAGACTGGAAAAAAACCCAACAGATTTCAGACTTGAGGACAAAAAATGGGTTCTGATAGAGCTAAATGGGAATCCTTTTGAGAAAAAAGATGACCAAAAAGAAGGTTTTATTATGTTCAATATGGAAACAGGAACGTTTTCGGGAAACAATACCTGCAATAACTTCTTTGGGCAATATGAATTATTAGAAGGAGATGGGATAAAATTTGGGCCTGCAGGAAGTACACTTATGGCCTGTCCCGATATGGAAACTGAAAAAACTTTTATGGAAATCTTAAAAACTGCTGACAATTACACTGTAGTGGATGGAATTCTAAGCCTTAACCGTGCAAAAACAGTACCTCTGGCAAAATTTGAATTGGTCAATAAAAATTGATCCATAATGCCAGGACAACACATATGTGTAGAAAAAAGCCGCAGTTCTGGAAATCTTTTTCCCGAACTGCGGCTTTTTATTCTTGGCTTAAAACTGATCAATTACCCAAAGTAATCTCTCTTTCTACATATCCTCCTCTTGTGGACAATAGCTTTACCTTGCCTTTGACAGGTTCTTTCTGATTTACTTTTACTTTGAAAACCGCCTCTTTGGTTTCTCCCGCTTCGATATAACCAGCATAAATTGTCTTATCGTATGTCTCAGGACCGGTAATCATCACCTTGGCATTTTCAAAACCTTTAGTGAGCGCCCTATCAAATTCAAGCATCAACCTATCTTCCTGTACAATCTTCACTCTTTTTGCCTGATCTAGGGCTACAGGTAATTTACCTGTATTCGCATAGGTCACCTTCACTTCATATTCCTCTCCCACTTTTGCCACCTTCACATCCTTGATCTCAATTTGTGGTAGATCCATGGCCATCGCCAAGTTGAATAAGGACTGCTTTTTGATCCAACCTTCTAATTGCCAAGCAGGTCCGTTTTGAGAGAAAAATTTCGGATGGAATCCTCCGATCTCCACCTCTCCCAACTGAGGATGGTCAAATTTCTCCCAATTCTTAAAGCCGTTTGATCCATTCTCTTCATCATCCCATCTCATGGCATCATAATCGTCCATGATACCATCTCCATCATAATCTTTCATGGCACCATTGTTCCAGAGTTCATCTCCGTACCAAACAGCACCATAATAAAAATATCCAAAATCTGGACCATGCCCGAAAAGAGGGTTCGGTTTCAATGGATCACCAGTAAGTCTATTAAACTGACCACGGGTGCTATAAGTCTCATACACATCTCCAGCCCAAGGGTATCCTGTGATACTCATACCTAAGCTATCATAGTGCTCATATATCAACCTATCCTTCTCAAACATAGACTCAGCTGAAGAAGAAGTGGAAGGAGGCCTCAAGTGCATTGGCACCCTTGTATCCAATGAATTCACCACTGAAATATTGGGATGGGTAAGCAACCAGATTACGGTAGAACGGGTCTCGATTTCACTTAATGGATACTCTCCTGCCCCAAACTGGGTATATCCTCTGCCTGTTTCATCTCTTCCAATATCCGGTCTCCAGTTTTCAGGATAATTCCGGTGAAGATCCAACCCTCCAATACCATCTTCATTAAATCTACCATCACCATCATTATCAATCCCTTCAGTATACATTAAGTATTCTCCTTTTCCATCAAAAACCCTCTTCATTAATCTACCAGAAGGATCCCTAGGATCTAAAATATAATTGGCTTTTTCCTTTTCATCATCGGTGATGGCTTTTTTCCTCATCATATGGATAATACCATCGCCGTTAAGGTCCTCTTCAGGATCCTCATCAAAAAGTCCGTCCCTGTCAACATCATGAGGCCTGACTGTACTTCTATTACGCTGTTCGGAAAATAAATACATGTTGGTGCCATCAGGATTATTCTGAGGCCTCACATAGATAGTTTTAGTATCTATCAACTTGGTGATATTGGGATCCTTTCCATAATTTTCCAATAAATACTGGGTCAACCACAGAACAGATTCAGATGCAGTAACTTCTCCACCATGCCTACCACCTTCAAAATAGGCAGCAGGCTTATCAGTATGCTTGCCGGTTTTTTTATTGGTGATGGTCATCTGAAGAATTGGCCTGCCTTCAAAAGACCTGGCAACTTCATAAAGCTCTGTTATTTCTGGGTATTTCTCCGCCCAAACCTGATACCAATGGTACATGACATCAGGTGTATGATAAGTATCAAAGGTCAACTTGTCTCCAGGCTCATACTGAACCTCAGGAAACTGCTGCTTTTTAAAAAAAGACTGCCCATGTCTTTCTCCAGATACTGTATAAAATTTAGCATCATTGTTTTGTTCAGGCCATTTTTTCTGGGGGGCAAAAGAATTTTGCTGACCAAGAGAAACACCTGAAGCAAGCAAAGATATCCCTGTCAAAAGGAGTAAATTTTTCTTCATGTCGATTAGCTTTGGTTTTGAATAAAAATACGCCACAAGTAAGCATCTTCCTAACCGCTCAAAAAAAATCCCCGACAAAACTTGCCGGGGACTTTAAAATCAAACACTTAAACTATTTTTTTATCACCAACTCAAATTCAATGGGGTCATAATTCTGGAATCCCGGTACGGGAACAGCGTTTGGCATCTGTCTCAACATATAGCCTACTCTTTCTCTCAGACCTTTATCTACCTCTTCATTCAATATTTCAAATCCTGACAATTTACCTCTGGCATTGACACTGATAATAACTTTCAGCTCTTCAATTGAGGCGCTTTTTTTGGTCCTAAAAATAAAGGGAACATAACTGTCAACAATTTCCAAAGTATGATCAGGAAATACCCACGGCGCTATATAAGCATGACTATTGTTTTCGATAGCACCAATTGCAACAGAAAAACCCTCCTCAGAAACCGGCCTTAAAGAAAGCACCTCTGATTCAATTGATTTTTCTTTAACCAAATTTTCCTCTTCGTCGGTTGTAGAAGCGAATGTCATGTTCTGAACTCCCAGTCCAAAACCCAGTAAGCTGACAAAAATAAAAGTAGAAAGCTTTTTCATGATTCAAGAATTTATCTCCTCAAATATACACACTTTTATTTTTTATATGCAAATTTTTGCAGTTTAAATTTTGAAAAGTGCATAAAAAAGTCTTGCCAGCAGCAAGACCCTTTTCAGAATATAAACCCAAATATAACTTTAGAGATTAAAAGTTTTCGTTTCAATAATGATTGATTCTGAGCACTTTTTCTACTTAATCGATGTTTTATACAAACTATTTAATAAAACACAGAATAAAATAACACAAAGAATCATACAGGCCAAAATAAAAGCATTTCCACCACTTTTACAAATTGAAAAATTTATTTTGGTAATTTTTGAGTATTTTATAATTTGAAATCGATTTCGTTAACATAGATTCAAAACAACCTTAAAAAAATGGATAAAATTTTAGATATTGACAATATCGATTTGAAGATCATCTCTTTGTTAAATGATGATGCGAAGACTCCTTATACAGAAATCGCCAAAAAAGTATTTGTTTCTTCAGGAACTGTACACGTCAGAATGCGGAAACTGGAAGATATGGGGATCGTAAAGAGCGCAACCTTAAATATTGATTTTTCAAAACTAGGCTATGACATCTCTGCATTCCTTGGTATTTATTTGGAGAAAAGTTCACTCTATGATAATGTCATTGAAAAACTGAAGGAAATATCAGAGGTCATCAATGCCTATTATACGACAGGTAATTACAGCATTTTTGCCAAAATCATCTGTAAAGACACCAATCACCTTAGAACTGTTCTAGACAACATTCAAAAAGTGGAGGGAATTGATAGAACAGAAACACTGATCGTTTTAGAAGAAAGTATCAACAGACCAATTCAGTTTTTTGATAAATAACATGACATAAATCATGTTGTATGTGATAGTTTTTTAGTAAATAAAATAATTTAGATTAAATCTAAATAAATTTTTTTTATAATTTTACCAAGAAATAATTGACTTATAGATTTAAAGCCGATAAATCCTTTATCGGCTTTTATTTATAGAAACAAACTGTTTTACAGGACATTAACCTACATTTATATCGATAATAATGATTTTTTAAAGTACCTATGAACAATAAATTTTACTTTAATGTTGTATCTTCGCAGCATAAACTATAATTAGTCTAAATAACTCAACCCATGAGCAAAGACAATCAAATTTTAGAAGAGTTAACCTCCAAGGAATATGAACACGGCTGGTCAGTCAACCTAGAAGCTGACGAAGCACCAGTTGGGTTAAATGAAGATATTATACGTTGGATTTCTGCCAAGAAGGAAGAGCCCTCTTGGTTATTGGAGTGGAGACTTAATGCATTTAAGACCTGGTTGCAAATGAAGGAGCCTGAGTGGGCAAATGTAAAATATCCAAAAGTTGATTTACAAGCTTTAAAATATTATTCAGCGCCTAAGCAAGCCAAAAAACCAAAAAGTTTGGATGAAATCGATCCTGAATTACTGCAAATCTATGAAAGACTTGGCATTTCTTTGAACGAGCAAAAAAGACTTCAAGGAATTGCGGTTGATGCAGTTTTGGACTCTGTATCCGTGGGCACGACTTTTAAAGAAACCCTATCCAAACTGGGCATTATTTTCTGTTCTTTCAGTGAAGCTGTTCAGGAACATCCAGAGCTGATTCAAAAATATTTAGGCTCCGTAGTGCCGGTTTCGGACAATTATTATGCAGCACTAAATTCAGCAGTATTCTCAGACGGTTCTTTCTGCTACATTCCAAAAGGTGTGAGATGCCCAATGGAGCTTTCCACCTATTTTAGAATCAATGCTGCCAATACAGGACAGTTTGAAAGGACACTGATTGTGGCCGAAGAAAGTTCATACGTTTCTTATTTAGAGGGTTGTACAGCACCACAGCGAGATGAAAATCAGCTTCACGCAGCAGTAGTTGAAATATATGCTGAGAAAAATGCGGAAGTAAAATATTCAACAGTCCAAAACTGGTTCCCAGGTGACAAAGAAGGTAAAGGAGGTATTTACAACTTCGTAACCAAAAGAGGGATTTGTGCAGGGGATTATTCTAAAATTTCATGGACACAGGTTGAAACCGGTTCAGCGGTTACCTGGAAATACCCTTCCTGCATCCTAAAAGGTGATCATTCTATAGGTGAATTCTATTCTGTTGCAGTAACTAATAATTACCAACAAGCCGATACAGGAACCAAAATGATCCATATCGGAAAAAACACCAAATCCAGAATTGTTTCTAAGGGTATTTCTGCAGGTCATTCCCAAAACTCTTACAGAGGACAGGTACAGGTGATGAAGAGGGCGACCAATGCCAGAAACTTCTCACAATGTGACTCCCTATTGATGGGGGATAAATGTGGTGCCCATACTTTCCCATATATAGATATTCAGAACTCCACAGCCAAAGTCGAGCATGAAGCTACCACTTCTAAAATCGGAGAAGACCAAATTTTCTATTGCAACCAAAGGGGAATCGCCACAGAAGATGCAGTTGCCTTGATTGTAAACGGGTACGCGAAAGAAGTATTGAACCAACTTCCAATGGAATTTGCTGTTGAAGCTCAAAAACTACTTGCCCTGACACTTGAAGGAAGTGTAGGTTAATTAGATCTTAATTATTCAAATATTGCGAAATTTTAAAATTGACATATTAAAATGCTTACGATAAAAAATCTCCATGCCTCAATCGAGGGAAATGAAATCTTAAGAGGGATTAACATGGAAGTAAAAGCAGGCGAAGTGCATGCCATCATGGGACCAAATGGTTCCGGTAAGTCAACTTTAGCATCTGTTTTAGCCGGAAGGGAAGAATATGAGGTTACTGATGGTGAGGTAATTTTCCAAGGCAAAGACCTTTTGGAACTTTCTCCGGAAGATAGGGCAAGAGAAGGTGTTTTTCTGGCATTCCAGTACCCAGTGGAAATCCCTGGAGTCAGTACCACAAATTTTCTTAGGACTGCCGTCAATCAGGTAAGGGAATACAGAGGCTTGGAAGCCCTCGATGCTGTCAAGTTTCTTTCTGTAATGAAAGAAAAAATGAAACTGGTTGAAATTGACCAAAAACTACTGAGCAGATCACTAAATGAGGGTTTCTCAGGTGGTGAAAAGAAAAGGAATGAGATCTTCCAAATGGCGATGTTGGAGCCTAAATTATCCATCTTGGATGAAACAGACTCTGGATTGGATATTGATGCACTGAGAATAGTTTCGAATGGTGTCAACAAACTCAAATCCCCTGAGACAGCCACTATTGTTGTGACACACTATCAAAGGTTGTTGGATTATATCGTTCCTGATTTTGTGCACGTATTATATAAAGGAAGAATTGTAAAATCGGGCACCAAAGAACTGGCGCTTGAATTGGAAGAAAAAGGATATGATTGGATCAAAGAAGAGGCTGATGCTGCTTCGGTTTAATCTTTTCAAGCCTTTTTAAATTGTTTTCTACCCATGACAACATTGACTAAAAATAAAGTAAATGACCTTATAATGAGTCAAATTCCATCATTTGGCTCTTTCCAAACCTTAAGGGAAGAAGGATTAGCCTTTTTGAAAGAGAAAGGACTCCCCGCCATGAAGGAAGAAGAATATAAATTTACTGCCATCAGCAAAAAACTGGAGCAATCCATTTCTGACTTCAGTCCAGCAGGAAAGGTGGTACTTAACGCAGAAACTGTAAAGTCTCACTTATTTGAAGGATTTGATGGAGACATTATTGTATTCAATAACGGACATTTTGACTCAGAACTTTCTTCATTCCAAGATCAATCTTATGAATTGAATCAACTTTCCGAATCTTCCCCTGAGAACCTGGGCAAGATAGCCAAAATTGAAAAAGACCCATTTGTAGCCCTCAATACGGCCGCATTTGAAGATGGTATTTATATCAAAGTAGGCCGCAACAAGCAGGTAGAAAAACCGATTTACCTACTTTTCTTCAATCAGGCTAATCAAGGCCAAATAATCACTCCAAGGATTTTGATAGAGGCTGAAGACAATGCTGAAGTAACCTTCTTGGAATCAAGTATTTCTCTTGATGAGGAAGCCTACTTCTGTAATATGGTCACTGAAGTCAAGGTAGCCCAAAATGCCCATGTGCATTACAATAGGTTACAGCATGAAAATAAGAAAGCAGTCACTGTCAATAATTTCGAAACAGATATACACAGGGATGCCACTTTTACATCCGTAGTGGTCTCCCTGGAAGGTGATATGCTGAGAAATAACCTGACCTTGAACCTTTTGGATTCAGGTTGCGAGGGTAATATGTATGGACTTTACCTTTTGGATGGCAAGACGCATGTTGACAACCACACCAATGTGGACCACACTAAACCTCATGCTGAATCCAATGAACTGTACAAAGGTATTCTTGCCGATAGCTCAAGAGCTGTTTTCAATGGGAAAATATTTGTTAGGCAAGATGCCCAGAAAACAAATGCTTTTCAGCAAAACAACAATATTCTCCTTTCTGAGAATGCCACCATCAACACAAAACCACAATTGGAAATTTGGGCTGATGATGTAAAATGTTCCCACGGATGTACCACAGGTCAATTGGATGAAGAAGCTTTATTCTATCTCCAGGCCAGGGGGATTGGAAAAATACAGGCCAAAGGATTGTTGCTTTATGCTTTTGCTGGTGAAGTACTGGAACATATAGCCAACGAAAGCTTCAGAAAACATATTGATGCTTTGGTACAGACAAGATTAGGTAGCAGCTTCTAAACAGATCAAATGACCTTAAATATTGAAGAAATCAGAGCTTTATTTCCAGTCCTTCATCAGGAGGTCCATGGAAAGCCCTTGATTTATTTTGATAATGCTGCCACTACCCAAAAGCCTAACGCTGTACTGGAGGCATTAATGGGATATTATGAAAATGATAATGCCAATATACACCGGGGAGCACACACCCTTGCTGACAGAGCGACCAGGTATTTTGAAAAAACCAGAAAATCAATTCAGGATTTCATAAATGCTAAAGAAGAGGCGGAAATTATTTTCACAAAAGGGACCACTGAAAGCATCAACCTAGTAGCTTCCACATTCGGCCGTAAATTCATCACCAAAGGAGATGAAATCCTCATCTCCACTATGGAACACCACTCTAATATTGTGCCATGGCAGATGCTGTGTGAGGAAAAAGAAGCGATGCTGAAAGTAATTCCGATCAATGATGATGGCGAGATCATTTTTGAAGAATTTGAGAAACTGATTTCTGAAAAAACAAAGCTTATCAGCATCGTGCACGTGTCCAATGCTTTGGGCACGATCAACCCTGTAAAAAACATAATTGAGAAAGCAAAATCTGTCGGCGCAAAAGTTTTAGTGGACGGGGCTCAGTCATCAAGTCACCTTGAAATTGATGTTCAAGAGCTGGACTGTGATTTTTTTGCTTTTTCTGCACACAAACTTTATGGCCCCACAGGTTTAGGAGTTTTGTACGGTAAAAGACAAATCTTGGAAAGTATGCCTCCTTACCAAGGAGGTGGAGAAATGATCAAAGAAGTGACCTTTCAAAAGACCACTTACAGTGACATTCCTTTCAAATTCGAAGCGGGTACACCTAATATTGCTGATGTGATTGCTTTTCAAAAATCCCTAGAATTCATTCAGAATTTAGGCAAGTCAAACATCAAAAATCATGAAGATGAACTCCTTTCCTATGCTACAGCGAAAATGAAGGAGATTAAGGGTTTTATCCCAGTAGGTACTGCGGAACAAAAAGTAAGTGTATTATCCTTCAACATCAATGGCATGCACCCTTTTGATGTAGGAGTCATGTTGGACGCTCAAGGAATTGCTGTTCGTACAGGCCATCATTGTACACAGCCTTTGATGCAAAGATTCGGACTTGAGGGAACAGTTAGGGCATCATTTTCTGTTTACAATACCAAAGCCGAAATTGACCAAATGGTAGCATCTGTTGCCAAAATTGCAAAAATCAAAAATAAATGAGTAGCGTACAGGAAATACAAAATGAGATCATTGAGGAATTCAGCATCCTTGGGGATGATAAAGAATCAACGATTTACTATATCATGGAATTAGGGTCTCAGCTTTCTGAATTCCCTGAAAATGAAAAAGTTGATGCGAACATCATCAAAGGATGCCAATCCAAAGTATGGCTGACCGCTATAGAAAATGGGGAAAAAATCCAATTCCTGGCTGACTCAAATACTGATATTACCAAGGGTTTGATCAGCTTGTTGATCAGGGTACTTTCAGACCGTAAACCTGAAGAAATCCTTAATACCGATTTATTTTTCATAGAAAAAATTGGAATGGGCAATATCATTGGTTCCCAAAGGTCAAATGGACTTAGTGCCATGATCAAACAAATGAAATTATACGCATTGGCTTACCAGACCAAACAAAACGCCTGATAAGATTATGTCAGAAACCACAACAAATAGCGTAGAAGAAATACCTTCTACGGAATTAAAAGAAAAAGTCATCAATGCCATCAAACAGGTATATGACCCCGAAATCCCGGTAGATGTATATGAACTTGGATTGATCTATGAAATTACGGTTTATCCAGTCAATAACGTATACATTCTCATGACCCTTACTTCTCCGAATTGTCCGTCGGCAGAATTCATTCCTTCCGAAATCAAGGATAAAATCCAACAAATACCGGGGATCAACCATGTAGAACTAGAACTGACCTTTGACCCACCTTATTCTCAGGATATGATGTCAGAGGCGGCAAAACTTGAACTAGGCTTTCTTTAAACTAAAATTAAACAACTTATCATATGTATCCAGAGGATCTAATTGCACCCATGCGTGCAGAATTGACAAATGTGGGATTTCAAGAATTCAGAACTGCTGATGCTGTTGAAAACCACTTAACTGACCATAAAGGTACCACATTCGTTGTCATCAATTCCGTTTGTGGTTGTGCAGCTGGAGCTGCAAGACCAGGAGTGAGATATGCCATTGAAAACAGCTCTGTCAAACCAGACACTTTGGCTACCGTATTTGCCGGTAATGATGTAGATGCTGTGGCCAAGGTAAGACAATTACATTTACCTTATCCTCCTTCTTCCCCTTCGATGGCCTTATTCAAAGATGGCGAATTGGTTCATTTTATCGAAAGACACCATATTGAAGGTAGGAATGCAAAAATGATCGGAGACCATTTAGTCGAAGTATTTGAACATTTCTGTAAGTAAAAATTAGCCCTTAGGGGCTTTTTTTTTGCTAAAAAAATATAGTAGATTCGTGGGCGGTAACCAAATAATATTTGGAGGCCAGTCTTAAGCCTTTATGATTGCTAATACACCTAACATGATCCCTGAAATTAAGAAGTGCTTGGTGTATTTTTCAGCTATATTAGATAGGATGACCTGCCACACCAGAATATACCATTTGATATAATTAATCATGTAAAAAATACACGTTTTTACTAACTTAACACCTGAAAAACAGTTAATACTTTTGAAACCATAAACTGATAAATAAATAATATACTATGTCCGAAATCGCCAAGTTATCATATGGAGGCAAAGATTTTGAACTCCCAATAGTTGAAGGCACCGAGAATGAAAAAGCCATTGACATTGCAAAATTAAGAGCCCAAACAGGTCTGATTACCTTAGACCCAGGATACAAAAATACCGGTTCTACCACCAGCTCAATCACCTATTTGGATGGAGAAAATGGCATATTGAAATATAGAGGTTACAAAATTGAAGATTTGGCTGAAAAATCATCTTTCCTTGAAGTAGCCTACTTATTGATCTATGGTGACCTGCCTACGCAAGCGCAATACGAAAAATTCACAAGCAAAATCACCACTCATACCTTGGTGCACGAAGATATCAAGAAAATCTTGGACGGGTTCCCATCCAATTCCCACCCGATGGGCGTATTGTCTTCTTTGATCTGCTCCCTTACTGCTTTCTATCCGGAGTCACTAGACCCAACAAGAAACGAAGAAGCCGTAAACCTGAGCATTATCAGGCTACTTGCTAAAATACCTACTTTCGCTGCATGGGCATTCAAAAACAAAGTTGGCCATCCTGTCAACTATCCAGACAACAGCCTAGACTACTGCTCCAATTTCCTGAAAATGATGTTTGCTTTGCCGGCTGAGCGATATGATGTAGATCCTGTTGTAGCGAAAGCTTTGGATCAGCTATTGATCCTACATGCAGACCATGAACAAAACTGCTCTACTTCTACAGTTAGAATTGTAGGTTCTTCCCAAGCAAGCATTTATGCCTCTATTTCTGCCGGTATCAATGCCCTTTGGGGTCCATTGCACGGTGGGGCTAACCAGGCTGTAATTGAAATGCTAGAGGCTATTAAAGCTGACGGCGGTGATACTAAAAAGTACCTGGACAAAGCGAAAGACAAAAACGATCCTTTCAGATTGATGGGATTTGGCCATAGAGTTTATAAAAACTTTGACCCAAGAGCCAAAATCATCAAAAAAGCTGCGGATGATGTTTTAGCCAAACTTGGAATCAATGATCCAATTTTAACAATCGCCAAAGAGCTGGAACATGCTGCTTTAAATGATCCGTATTTCGTAGAACGAAACCTGTATCCAAACGTTGATTTTTACTCAGGTATCATCTATAGGGCTTTAGGCATTCCAACTGATATGTTTACAGTACTATTCGCTATCGGTCGTCTTCCAGGATGGATCGCACAGTGGAAAGAAATGAGACAAAACGGTGAGCCTATAGGTAGACCACGTCAGATTTATACTGGTGAAACAGATAGAGAGTATGTTTCTATGAACAAAAGAGGCTAATCTCAGTCACAATATGTTATCAAGAGACCCCATATATTTGGGGTCTCTTTTATTTTACTCATCCTTTAAGGACTATTCTAAAACTTTCTATTTCAATTAAAAAAGACATGGTTTGAAATCAATCTTTCTATATATTTGGAAACTGAAAATTAAAAACAAGTTTACCTATGAATGCATCAACATTAGATGAAGCAGTTGCTTTGACCAAAAAATTCACCAGCAAACCAAGCAATGAGGAGTTGTTGAAAATTTACAGCTTGTACAAACAGGCTACCGAAGGAGACAACAATGAAGAAAGGCCAGGAGGCTTTGATTTTGTGGCTGCCGCAAAATATAATGCATGGCTCGCCCTGAAAGGTAAATCGAAAGAAGATGCTTCTGAGGAATACATCAGTTTGGTTAATAGTCTCTCTACAAAGTATATTTGATTGATTTAGGAGTATCAACATGAAGAAGGCAACGAAAACTGCACTGCATTCTTCTTGTTTATTCCAGAGAAAGTCACCAATTGGGATTTTTTATTGCTTGATAAGGCTAGCTTTTCAATCCAATTGGCAAAATTATTTTTCTCCAAAAGATCATTTTTCTAAGAATTATTCTAAAATCTTTAAGCTACTGATTGGAAATCAAAATATTTACCTTTACCTTTGCACTCGAATTAATTAAATAACATTTTTCTAACCGTGGTTTCCTTACTGTCGCTTGACTTGGGTTACTTCTAGGAGTTCATGGTTTAGAAGAGTAAGGAAAATTTCATGGAAAAAGAATTATTATTCTCAGACCTTGGGGTATCAGAAGAGATCCTAAGGGCAGTGGAAGACATGGGTTATACCCACCCTTCTACTATTCAAATTCAATCAATCCCTTTATTATTGGAAGGCAAAGATGTCATTGGGCAGGCACAGACCGGCACCGGAAAGACTGCTTCATTTGCTATTCCGATCATTGATCAGGTGGATCCATCGCTGAACAGACCTCAGGCTTTGATCCTTTGTCCTACCCGCGAACTTGCGGTACAGGTTGAAGGCGAAATTGTTAAACTTTCCAAGTACAAAAGAGGCATCTCCTCTACTTGTATTTATGGTGGTGAGTCAATTGACCGTCAAATTAAAAGTTTGAAAAAAGGTGTTCAGATCGTCGTAGGTACTCCAGGTAGAATCATGGATCACATGGACAGAGGGACATTGAAACTCGATCAAGTAGGCATCATTGTATTGGATGAAGCTGATGAAATGTTGGACATGGGCTTCAGAGAGGATATTGAAAACATCCTAAGCAATTGTCCAGAAGAAAGACAAACTGTCTTCTTTTCAGCAACTATGCCAAAACCGATTATGGATTTGACAAAGAAATTTCAGAATAATCCTGAAATTGTAAAAGTACAAAGAAAAGAACTTACAGTAGAAAACATCACCCAAGTATATTACGAAGTTAAGCAAGCGCTTAAACTGGAATTGATGTCAAGGTTGATCAACCTCAACCAATTTGCACTAAGTGTGGTATTCTGTAACACCAAAAGGGTAACGGATGAAGTTACGGAAGAACTCATGGCTAGAGGCATTATGGCCGAAGCCCTTCATGGTGACCTTTCCCAAGCACAGAGAACCAAAGTAATGGGGAAATTCAGAAAAGGTCATGTATCTGTACTGGTAGCTACTGATGTGGCGGCAAGAGGTATTGACGTGGATAACGTTGAAGCAGTTTTCAACTTCGACCTTCCTTTAGACGAGGAGAACTATGTACATAGAATCGGTAGAACTGGCCGTGCAGGTAAATTCGGAACAGCTATCAGTTTTGTGACAGGTAGAAAAGATATGTTCAGATTGAGGGATTTGGAAAAATTCATCAAAACGTCTATCAATAAAATGTCTCCTCCTTCTGTTGCTGATTTGATCGAGTTGAAAAAAGATCAACTTATTAAAGATGTTCAAAAACAACTTTCAAAAGTAGAGGATAACAGATTCTATGAAGAGACAATTGGCCAAATGTTGGCAGAAGGCTTGACGATGGAACAAATCGTACTTGGTCTGACCAAAATGCAATTGGCTGATGCAGTCCATGAAATGGAAGATCAAAACTTCGAACTGGACTTAGGTAGAGATAGAGAACGTAGCAGAGGAGAAAGAGGCGAGAGACCTGAAAGAAGAGGTAGAGAAAGAGACCGTGATGGAGGAAGAGGAAGAGAAAGAGGCGGAAGATTCGAAAGATCTGAAAGATCCGAAAGGCCCGATCGCTCTGACAGAAAAGGTTCTAGAGAAAAAGTCGTTAGAGAACCAGGAATGGCTAGGTTATTCCTTAACCTAGGCAAAAAAGACAGGATACGTCCAAACGACATCGTTGGCGCTATAGCTGGAGAAGCAGGTCTTCCTGGAAGAAGTATTGGTGGCATTGACATCTTTGACAATTTCTCTTTCGTGGATGTTCCTTCTAAAGATGCTGAACACGTGATCAAAGTCATGAGAAACAATACCATCAAAGGGAAATCCGTGAACATGGAAATTTCTAAGGGATAAGAATTTCATAATTGGTTAAATTAGTTTATAAAGGTTAGTGGTATAAAGCGCAGTTTCTTAGGAACTGCGCTTTTTTTTTGAAACCTTTAAAGCAAAAAATAAACTGAGCATTCTGTTAAGACAGATATTTTTTTATTATGTCTTCTATCAAAGAACTTAACACAGTCACTTTAAGCTGACTTTAATGGGATAATCCATTGTTTTTCAACCATTCGTGACCTATAACCTATCCGTTTGTATCAAAAGTCAATTTGATTTCATTTGATAATGATTATTTTTGGTCATTATCAAATTTAACAAGCATGCAGCTTTTCTTTCACGAAAATACCAAGGAAAAAACCTTCCATTTGGATCCGGATGAATCTAAACACCTGATCAAAGTCCTTAGAAAAACAAAGGGGGACAAGGTCAATTTTACAGATGGAAAAGGCTGTCTTTATCAATGCATAATCATTGATGACAACCCCAAAAAGGCTATTTTGCAAATTGATGAAAGACAATACCTGCCTGATGATGATTATTATATCCATTTGGCTATTTGCCCGACAAAGAATGCGGATAGAATGGAGTGGCTGGTGGAAAAAATAACTGAAATAGGGGTCCATGAAATCACTTTTATGCATTCGGAACACTCTGAAAGACACCATCTAAAATTGGACCGCTTAGAAAAGAAGATTATAGCTGCATGTAAACAAAGCCTCAAGACGAGGGTTCCTAAATTAAACCCTATCCGACAAATGGATGAACTCGTTCAGGATAAAACATTTGACGCTTACCAACGCTTCATTGCATATGTGGATAAGGAAAATGACCGTCATTTATTTGAAAAAGCCGAACCTGACAGAGCTTATATCATTCTGATTGGTCCTGAAGGAGACTTTTCTCAACAAGAACTTGAGTTAGCATTTAACAACCATTTTCTACCCTGTTCACTTGGAAAAAGCAGATTGAGAAGTGAAACTGCCGGTTTGGCAGCAGTGCACACACTACAGTTAATCAACAACCTAAAGTATAAATGAAAAAGTATTTAGTAATTCTAGGAAGTTTAATTTTGACTTTATCTTGCCAACAAAAATCAGAAGAAAAGTCCAGCTCAGTGGGCTATCAAGGGTGGCTGAAGGGTACTTCTGAAGAAAAATTCGAAGAAGTGGCTCACCAGCTAGGAGGGTTTAGTAGAACAATGGTGGAAGTTGGATATAGATATTCCGAACTTTACTGGGCAGCTATGGATGAAAATTGGGGATATGCTGACCATCAAATAGAACATATCATTGAAGCTTTGGAAGATGGCCTCAAAAGAAGACCTGAGAGAATGGAATCGGCCGAAAGTTTCATGAAAGAAACGCTTCCTTACATGGAAGATCTCATAAAACAAGAAGATCAAGAAACATTTCTAAAAGGATTTCAAACTTTGACTTCTGCCTGCAATGCTTGTCATTCGAAAGAAGGCGAATCTGACATCATGATTCAAATTCCTTTAAACAGAACTTCCCCGGTGCGCTTTTGATTGATAAAAAAATTTATTGTGCCAAAAGTCAGTTAACCGGCATTTGAAAATTTCCTTATGATTCATCATAGACCTTTTCCATATTTGTTCAATTAAAAGCACGTTCATCTCCTAAACCTTCAATTGGGGAAGTGAAAATTAATCAGGTAATCTCGCAAATGGATTTAGAAGAGAAAATCATAAAAAGCAAAAGTGGGGCAAATCCAGATAGCACAGGCCTGACTATCCAATTGACTACAGATGAGGATGACCATAGACCTGTCTATCTTTCTGGCAATTTCAACGATTGGGCTACTCAGGACAGGAGATTTTTGCTCCAAAAGGTTGAGTTTGGCAAATATATTTTCCAATTCCCTCAAGACTTTAACTACCCTGATGAGTTGGCCTATAAATTCACTAAAGGGGATTGGTCAGAGGTAGAGATAGACCGATATGGAAACCGAACGCCCAATAGACATTGTCAAAAGAAATCAGGTGTCCAACTGGAACATGTTCCTAGATGGAGAAAAAACTGGCTCCCTTACCGTCCAAGTCAGCTCCCACAGGTTCACTTGATTTCAGAGGAATTTGAAATCCCTCAGTTGAACAAAAAGAGAAAAGTATGGGCGCTCCTTCCCCATGACTATGATACATCGACAGAACACTACCCTGTACTGTACCTTCAGGATGCCCAGAATTTGTTCAATGAAAATGCTGCATTTGGCAATTGGCAAATTGACAAGAAACTAGCTGTCATGTCAGATTATGGCATTGGAAAGATTATTATCATAGCTATTGAACATGCAGATAAAGAGCGGTTGATCGAATACAATGTCGGTAAAACACTCTTGGGTGAAGGTCAGGGCAAGCAGTACATCCGTTTCGTGACAGATACGCTTAAACCATTCATAGACAAGAACTTCAGGACAAAATCAGATAGGGAACACACCGGAATAGGTGGTAGTTCTATGGGGGGGCTTGTAAGCATATTCAGCGGACTGATGTATCCGGAAGTTTATGGTAAGTTGATGATATTTTCTCCATCCTTATGGGTCATTCCAAAGATTAAACTATCCTTTCCTCACTTCTACGAACCCATGGATACTAAAATCTATTTGTATGCAGGTGGTGATGAAAGTGAAACCATGATCAAACATGTCAAAAAATTCAAAAAACGCCTTTTGAAAAAGGAAAACGTCAGAGATAAAATCCAGGTAAACCTCAGCATTAATCATGAGGGCAAGCACTCTGAAACATATTGGAGTGATGAGTTCCCGAAAGCAATAGAATGGTTGTTTTTCAGTGAAAGAAAAGGTAGTGAATAAAAAAGGGGGTGTCCGAAAAGTCGAGACACCCTTTTTTTATTGTTGATCTTCTCTAAAATTATTATTTTAGAGTTGAACAAAATACAACAATGTCTAAGGTAGTTTTTAAAAATCAGACTGGCA
>NZ_JBHLWI010000011.1:0-27015 GCF_042432905.1 Fontibacter flavus
AATTGCCAGTCTGATTTTTAAAAACTACCTTAGACATTGTTGTATTTTGTTCAACTCTAAAATAATAATTTTAGAGAAGATCAACAATAAAAAAAGGGTGTCTCGACTTTTCGGACACCCCCTTTTCATTAAGACATAAAATTTTAAGATTAAACATCAACTGTATCTACATTCTTGAAGTAAACCTGTTTGTCTACATCCAAATCCACCAATACAGCAGAATCACTTTTAATATATCCTGCCAATATCTGCTTGGAAAGCTCATTCAGCACCAATCTTTGCATTGTCCTCTTCAGTGGTCTTGCGCCAAACTGAGGATCAAACCCAACTTCACCTAGGTAATCCAGTACCTCTTGGGTTGCTTCAATTTCAATATTGGCCTCAGATAGCCTTTTCTGGATTTCCCTCCATTGGATATCAACGATTTTCCTGGTCACTTCTTTATTCAATGGCTCGAACATGATCGTTTCATCTATCCTGTTGAGAAACTCTGGTCTTACAGATTTCTTCAGTAGATCATAGACTTCCCTTTTAGTCTTTCCCATAATCTCTTCCTTATTCCATTCCTCCATTTCGGCAAACCTTTCCTGGATCAAATGAGAACCAATATTGGTAGTCAGGATGATGATGGTGTTTTTGAAATTGGCGATTCGGCCTTTATTATCTGTCAACCTACCATCATCCAACACTTGCAGCAGGATATTGAATACATCCGGATGGGCTTTTTCAATCTCATCCAAAAGTACCACTGAGTATGGCTTTCTTCTCACCGCTTCAGTCAATTGCCCCCCTTCATCATATCCCACATATCCAGGAGGCGCTCCTACCAGTCTGCTGACTGAATGCCTTTCCTGGTATTCAGACATGTCTATTCTGACCATGGCATTTTCATCATTGAAGAGGTACTCTGCCAGAGCTTTGGCTAATTCAGTCTTACCGACCCCTGTAGTACCCATGAATATGAATGAACCGATTGGACGCTTAGGGTCCTGAAGTCCTGCCCTGCTTCTTCTTACTGCATCTGACAGTGCGATAATTGCCTCTTTTTGGCCGGCTACTCTTCTACCTAGTTCTTCCTCCAAATGCAGTAGTTTCTCCCTTTCACTCTGAATCATCCTGGACAATGGAATTCCTGTCCATTTGGAAACCACAGCTGCAATATCTTCATTATCCACCTCTTCTTTCAGAAGGGGTGACCCTTCCTGCATTTGCATGAGTTGGGATTGGTATTCCTCCAGCTTCTTCTCCGCTTCTACTATCTTACCATAACGGATTTCTGCTACTTTACCGAAATCACCTGCTCTTTCGGCCTGTTCAGCTTCAAGTTTTAATTTGTCGATATTTTCTTTTTCGGTTCGAATCCCGGTGATTACAGACTTTTCACTTTCCCATTTGGCTTTGACGCTTTGCCTCTTTTCAGATAAATCAGCTATTTCCTTGCTCAATACCGCCTCTTTATCCTTATTATTTTCGCGACGGATAGCCTCTCTTTCAATCTCCAATTGCATGATTCTCCTATTGAGCTCATCGAGTTCCTGAGGCAAAGAATCTATCTCCATTCTAAGTTTGGCAGCAGCTTCATCCATCAAGTCAATTGCTTTGTCCGGTAAGAATCTATCTGAAATATATCTTTGAGAAAGTTCTACTGCAGCGATGACTGCATCATCTTTGATCCTTACCCCATGGTGAAGTTCGTACTTATCTTTAATACCTCTCAGGATAGAAATGGCATCAGCAGCATCCGGCTCATCTACCATTACTGCCTGAAACCTCCTCTCCAAAGCCTTATCTTTTTCGATGTATTTCTGATATTCCTTTAAGGTCGTGGCACCTATAGCATGCAGTTCGCCTCTAGCCAGTGCAGGCTTAAGCAAGTTGGCTGCATCCATCGCACCTTCTCCCCCACCTCCAGCACCAATCAACGTATGAATCTCGTCGATAAAGAGGATAATCTCTCCTTCAGAATCAGACACTTCCTTGATTACCGCCTTTAGCCTTTCCTCAAACTCCCCTTTGTACTTAGCTCCTGCTACCAATAAACCCATATCCAAAGAGATCAGCGTTTTTGATTTCAGATTTTCAGGAACGTCACCACTGACAATTCTTTGAGCTAAGCCCTCTACAATGGCTGTCTTACCTACCCCTGGTTCACCCAAAAGAATGGGGTTGTTTTTGGTTCTTCGTGCCAATATCTGTAGCACTCTCCTGATTTCTTCATCTCTGCCAATTACTGGGTCAATTTTCCCCTTTTTGGCCAGCTCGTTAAGGTTTTTGGAATATTTTTCCAAAGCCCTATACTTTGATTCTGCATTTTGATCTGTCACTTTATTTCCTTTTCTTAATTCCTTAATTGCTTCAATCAGAGGCTTTTCTGCTAAACCTTGATCTTTTAATAACTGCCCTGTTTTGTCCCCTACAGCCAAAATAGAGAGGATCAAATGCTCAATAGCCACAAATTCATCTCCAAATGTCTTGAGATATTCCTTTGCTTTGACCAAAACCTGATTGCTTGAATTGGAAAGGTAAGGTTGTTGTCCACTGACTTTGGGGTAACCTTTGATAAGCTCTTCAAGCTTTTGGCCCACCAATCCCTTGTTTACTGATAATTTCTTAAATAAAAAATCAGTCACGTTTTCATCTTCTGAAAGAATTCCCTTCAGGATATGTGCCGGCTCTATCGCCTGCTGCTGCTCTGCCATTGCCAACTCAGCGGCTTTCTGAATAGCCTCCTGTGACTTGATGGTAAATTGATTGAAATCCATGGTTATAGTTGGTTATATTTATGCAGATGGTTTTAATCTACTTTTACGACAATACCTTTCCATCAAATTATTCACCAAAGAAAAAACCAGTGAAAAAACTGCAATTTTGTCCGTGAAACATTAAAAAAAATGAAAATATAGGACTTTTTGACATAAAAAAACCATCACTCTCTTACAAGTGATGGCAGTTTTTTTCAAGAGAAAAAAGGAATACCCAAATCAATTACGGCTGAGCCTATCTATTTCTCTTTGGTACTTATTTACCTCTACATCTGCTTGCTGAACTAGAATTTCGGTCTTTTTAATAGCCAGTTCCATTTTAGAAAGTTGCACTCCGGAAGTTTTGGACTTCTGCAGAGCCTTTTCATATTTTAGGTTTTGTTTGGCAAGTTTAATCTCAGCTTTTTGTTTCTTATTAAGTGCCTTATCATGATTTTTGATGGCCTTATCCAGACTTTTGACTCTTTTTTGCTCTTCCTTCTCAGCCGCAGCAGCCTGCTTTTCCATCTTCTTAGCCTGCTTCATTTCAGCCTTTTCCTGGGCCAAAATTCTTCTTTCTTCTTTCTCTGCTTGCTTTGCTTCTTTCATTTCCTGTTTAGTTTTTTCCGCTTCTTGCTGAGCGGCGACAGAATTAGACAGAAATAAGAAACCAATTAGAAATACATACAAAGCATATTTAGACATATGAAAACATTTTTATTGTTGAGAAAACAAAAGGTTAATTTTTATTTTAGTCCTTTTGACTTTTTTATTTTTTTTAGTAATCAAAACATTTATTTTTACTTCAATTGAACCACCCCAAAACAAAGATTAATATTACATTGCTTTTTATTAAAAACAAAATATGGATCTCCAGTTCGCCAATAACACCTTTGCTATACCAGTATTTCTAACCAGTTTACTTTTTATAGCACTGGCTGTTTATTCATTTCGCCAATCCAATCAGGCTGGTGAAAAATATTTTTCTTTTTTAATGATAAGCTGTTTCTTGTATTCCTTCTTTTATGGAATAGAATTATTTGGCACAAACACTGACACCATCAAACTATTTTATCTACTTGAATTCGTTGGCGGGGTCTATGTATCTCCTCTTTTGGTACTATTTGTTCTTAAATATTCAGATAAATCAAAATATTTAACATCTCAATGGTTGGGAATACTTTTTGGAATTTCAACATTTTTTCTGATTATGGTCTTGACCAATGATTTCCATAACCTCTTTTATTTCGAAATTTCATCAAAATTCAATTCCTATTTCCTTGCTGTATCCACTGAACCTTCCATCCTTTATTGGCTTTATGCCGGCTACAATTCTCTTTTGATTATCATCGCTAATTTATTGCTGACAAGAATGCTGTTTTCTGTACCTGATGTATATAAAGGCCAGGTTTTCATCATGCTAATAGGAACCATCATGCCTTGGATTGCATATATTTCTGTAGTTTTCGGCTATTATCCTTACGGCCTTGACCCAGTACCTTTCATGCTTGCTGTTAGTGGATTCATGCTGTTCTGGTCATTGTTCAGATATAAACTTTTCAAAATCAATCCTATTGCCTTTAGAACTATTTTTGACAATCTCTCTGACGGAATCCTTATAATCGATGATGTTGACAGCATCATCGCCATGAACAAAAAGGGACATTTGTTGATCAAAAACTACGTTCCTAAAGGAAAAATATCCAACATCAAAGAGTTCCAGTTTTTCTGGCCAGAATTACTAGATCTTTTCTCTAATGAAAACCCTAAAAAATCATTGGAGTTTTATCTTAAATCAGAAAACAGTTATTACCTGGCTTTCCTGAAAAATATTGAAAACAACCAAGAAGATAGCGGCAACAACGTCAAATATCTTTTTTTCAGAGACATCACCAACCAAAAGCTTGCTGAAGAGAAAATCCGTGCCAATGAACAAAAGCTCCAAAAAATCAACACAAGCTTACTGAGAAATGAGAAAATGCTCACTTCTATTGCTTTTGCGACAAAAGAACTTTTATCCAATTCAGATTTTCAAAGAGCTACCCAAAAAGCCATTACAATTTTGGGAGATGGAGCAGGAGCTGACAGGGCTTATCTCTTCGAAAATTCATTGGACGAAGAAGGCAATTATTTCAGCTCCCAAAGATTCGAATGGAGTGGCTTAGGTGTAGAATCAGAAATCGATAACCCAAACCTCCAGGGCTTACCGATCAGTGTTTTCGGTGAATCGATGACTTTCCTTTTGGAAAATGAAATTTACTTCAATATCGTTTCTCAAATTGAAGATGATGGACTTAAAGGGCTCCTTGAAAGTCAGGAAATCAAATCTATTCTTCTGATTCCAATTTTTGTGGAAAAAAGATTCTGGGGATTTGTAGGCTTCGATGACTGTCATAAAGAAAGAGAATGGAGTGAAGCTGAAACAGCCCTTTTGATCAGCTTTGCTGAAAGTATTTCCAATGCAATTGAAAGGAAAAACATGGAGCAAAACCTGAGACTTTCAATGCAGCAGGCAAATGAAGCCAGTATAGCAAAATCAGAATTTCTGGCAAACATGAGCCATGAAATCAGGACACCTCTAAATGGCGTGATCGGATTTTCTGACTTGTTAATGAAAACTGAACTCGACAAAACTCAGAAGGAATTCCTCAAATCAATTATTCAATCAGGCAATCTGCTTCTGGACATTATCAATGATGTACTGGATTTTTCAAAAATTGAAGCGGGAAAACTGGAACTAAGTCCAACCAATGTCAGTCTGGTCAAATTGGCCCATGAATCACTCAAATTGGTGGAGCCAACTATAGAAGAAAAAGGTCTTGAACTGAAAGTTTCCTTAGATCCATTATTACCAAAAAGTGTGGTTGTAGATGCTACCAGAATCAAACAAGTATTGATCAACCTACTGGGAAATGCAGCCAAATTCACCCAAAAGGGAGAGATAGAGTTATCGATTTTAAAACTTGGGGAGTCTGAAAACGGTCAAACAGTTGATCTTGAATTCGCCGTTAGGGATACTGGCATCGGAATTTCAAAAGAAAAGGAACAAGTAATTTTTGAAGCATTTGCACAGGAAGACAATTCCACGACTAGGAAATACGGAGGAACAGGACTAGGGCTTACTATCAGTAATAAGATTTTAAATCTGATGGACAGCCGATTGGAACTGAAAACAAAACTCGGGGCAGGAAGTCGCTTTTCCTTTGCGATTACATTGGCAGTTGGGGAAGCGGAAGAAGAGGTTAAGCCAAAAATTTCAGAAAGAGAAACAACCCAGAAAATCAGTTCACCTATCGATGCCAACGAAGGGCATCCCGCCTATCAAGATCTGAAAATTTTGTTGGTGGACGATAATCCTGTAAACATGCTACTGGCAAAGACTATTGTCAAAAACCTTTTGCCTAAATCCAAGATATTGGAAGCTAAAAATGGTAGGGAAGCTGTGGAATTTTTTTCAGTTGAAAATCCCTCTATGATTTTCATGGATATTCAAATGCCTGAAATGAGTGGGTATGAAGCTACTTCTGAAATCAGAAGATTGGAAAACAATCAAAAACGAACGCCAATCGTTGCCCTTACTGCAGGAACAGTAAAAGGAGAATTTGAAAGATGTATTCAAGTAGGAATGGATAATTACTTATCCAAACCGGTTGTAGTAGCTGACATTCAGGAGATGTTGGAAAAGTACCTTGGCAACGGTAAACCTAAAAAGGAGAAGAAGGTATTATCAAGACTGGAGGAATTCAGAAAATCAGACCCTGAATTTTTCAGGCAGTTGCTGGAGGTTAGCATGCAAAATATAGAAAAGCTAAAGCAGGAACTTATTGAAAATCTCGAAAAGAAAAACCTTAAATCCATCAAACAATCCTGTCATGCTATTAAAGGTGTAGCCTTAAATCTGGATTTTACCAAATTGGCCGAATCATGTGCCGCTATAGAAAGCCTTGAAGAAATAGAGTCTCCTACACATCAGAAAACATTCGATGAAATCATGAAACTAACGGATTCCACTTTGGATAATTTAAAATCTGAATTGGAAAAGGCATAAAAAAAGAGGGAGCTTGAACTCCCTCTTTTTTTATGATTAACTTTTTGCTGCTGCTTCCACTTCTTTCCAGACCCGGAAGAAGTTTTTAGAACATATTTTTTCAATATCCGCTCTTGAATATCCTCGCTTCAATAATTCTGCTATGATATTAGGATACATGGAAGCATCTTTAAGACCCTCTGGCAAGGTGTCTCCTACGCCATCGAAATCAGAACCTAGTCCTACATAATCTATCCCCACCAAATTAACCACATGATCAATATGGTCTACTACCCTAGAGACATGGACCACAGGCTTTTTGTCAGCAGTGTATGCCCGAATATATTCCTGGGCAGACTCATCTCTATAGGTAAGATTATTTTCCTTTAACCATTCTTGGATATGCGCTCTATTGGCTGCATTTGCTTCAGAGTAAGCTTGATCCAAAAAGCTGCCGCCGAAGGTAATCATTACCATCCCTTTCTTTTCTGCAAGTTTTTGAATAATCTCATCTGATACATTTCTTTCAAAACCTGGTGTAAAAGAACGCGCTGAGCTATGTGTTGCTACAATTGGGGCTTCACTGATCTCTGCAACATCGAAGAATGTTTTATCGGTGATATGGGAAACATCTATGATCATACCCAAACGGTTCATTTCCTTTACTACTTGCTTACCAAATTCACTCAAACCTCCGTGGGTCTCCACATCATCATAGGAAGAATCGCCTACAAGATTATCTTTTCCGTGTGTCAAAGTCATATACCTGATACCACGGCTGTAAAAGTATTCTACATTACTGAGGTCATCTTCAATGGCAGCAGCATTTTCAATGCCCATTGGAAGAGATAGCAGACCTTTCTTAAAATTTGCCTCAATATCTTCAGGAGACCTTGCCAAAGCCAATTTATCCGGCCACGTTTCCACCAATCTTTCCACCATCATGATCAGGGTGTCGGCCAAAACTTTGGCTCCTCCTTTTTCCTGATAAGATGCTGCAATATAAATAGCCATAAATGGCGCATCTACCCCACCTTCCTTTGCTCGCACATAGTCGATGTTGCCCTCATTACTTCTTGTCATAAAGTCGAAAACTTCCCCATTTAGGTCATTCCCACTATTATACATCCTCAAAGGAAAGTCCATATGGCCATCGACAATAATGGTGCTTTGGGCAATTTCTTTGGCGATTTCCAATCTTTCTTCATCAGTCATGGCGGTATAATCCACTGAGATAGGTTTTTCCCCACAACTGTATAGAAGGCCTGCTGCCAATAAGCTGAAAATAGTTTTTCTCATAATTTCAAAGGTTAAGTCTTCAAATTAAACTTTTCCAAATATTCTTTTCTCTGAAGATTTATAAACGGTCATAAACTTTGTTGAAAAAGGAAAAAGCTCCGTTTATGTAATTAGTGGAAAATCGAAAAAATGAAATTCAATTTTTAAGTATATTCATCTGTCCACTTAAACAAGCTATGAAATACTTTTCCTTTTTACTCATCCTGTTGGCATTTTCCTGTCAACCAAAACAAGATTTTCAATTCAATATCTCAGTTAATCCTGAACTAGAAGAAGACCTGAAGGACGGAAGATTACTGATTCTTTTACATCATCACGACAAATCAGAACCGCGTTTTGCGGTCAGTGATGAACCTGGATCTGCTCAAGTTTTTGGCGTTGATTTTGAAAATTATCAAAAAGGCAAAAATCTGGAAATGGATCTTAATAGCTTTGGTTATCCTATAGAAAGCTGGCAAGATATCCCTGAAGGAGAATATTGGATTCAGGCTTACATTGTCAAACATGAGACCTTCAATAGAGCGGATGGGCATACGGTAAAATTGCCAGTTGAACAATGGGAAGGAAGACAATGGAACCGTACCCCCGGCAATATTTTCAGTCTCCCTAAAAAAGTCAACTGGACTGGCAAGCAATCTTTGGAAATTGTTATTGACCAAATTAATCCTCCAGTGGAAGAACCAGAGGACACCGAATTCATCAAACACATCAAAATAAAAAGTGATCTCCTTTCAGCATTTTGGGGCAAAGATATTTTTTTGGGTGCCCATGTTTTGCTACCAAGGGATTTTGACCAGCATCTTAATGAATATTATCCACTTATGGTTTTTCATGGCCATTTCCCTACAGATTTCAGTGGATTCAGAACATCTCCTCCAGATGAAAACCTTGAAGAAGAGTACAATGCAAGATTTGGGATATATGGCTACAATAAAATCCAGCAGCAGGAAGCCTATGACTTTTACCAAAGATGGATCTCTCCTGATTTTCCAAAGTTTCTCGTTATAGAAATACAACATCCCAACCCCTTCTATGATGACAGCTATGCAGTCAATTCGGATAACCTAGGACCCTATGGTGATGCCATCACTTATGAATTGATCCCTCATATAGAAAAAACTTTCAGGGGTATAGGAGAAGGATGGGCAAGGTTTACGTATGGAGGATCAACCGGTGGATGGGAAGCACTTGCTGTTCAGGTCAAATATCCAACTGAATACAATGGCTGTTTTGCCGCCTGTCCTGACCCTATAGACTTCAGGGCATATACCACGGTTAACATTTACGAGGATGAAAATGCATACTTCCTAGAGGGTCCCTTCAAACGAACTGATCGGGTGGGTAAAAGGAATTACTTAGGACATGTGTCAGCTATGTTGAAGGACATGAACCATAAAGAACTGGCATTGGGAGGCACCAAGAGTAGATCGGGAGATCAGTGGGATATTTGGCAAGCAGTATTCTCTCCTGTCGATTATGACGGTTACCCTAAGCCTATTTGGGACAAATACACAGGTAAGATTAATAAAGAGGTAGCAGAACATTGGAAAGAAAATTATGATCTCCGTTACATCATGGAAAGGGATTGGAGCACTATTGGAAAAGACTTAGAAGGGAAAATCCATATTTACTGTGGAGATATGGACAATTACTACCTCAACAATGCCGTTTATTTAACAGAGGCCTTCCTCGAGAGCACCGAAGATCCCTATTACAAGGGAGAAGTCCTTTATGGTGACAGGGCTGAACATTGTTGGAACGGAGATCCAGATTTTCCTAATTATATTACGAGACTGCGATATAATACCATGTATCTCGACAAAATCGCCAACAGGCTTCAGGCTACAGCTCCAACAGAATTCAACCTTAAAGACTGGACTTTAAAGAGATAAGAACAAGAAATGAACAGAAACCAAAATCAAAAAACAGGTTTTCTTGAACTTAATACGGGTTTTTGTCCTTACCTTTATAGAACTGGAATAGAACCTATTCAAAAAGCAATACCAAAAAACCAGAAATAATTTCGTTTCCTTCTGGAAAGTTTTACCCATATGGATAAGTCAAAAGAAATAAATTACGAATTAGAAAAAAACATGGAAGTCATCTCTCAATTGGATGGCTTTGTAAACCATGCTGTGGAAAACATCCTAGTAGATCCAGATGAATGCTGGCAACCGTCAGATTTCCTGCCTGACATGGCTCAAATGGACGCATTTGACGAAATTAAAAAACTTCAGGAAAGAGCTGCTAATATCCCGGATACTGTCATCACTTCTTTGATCGGTAATATGATCACTGAAGAGGCACTACCCAGTTATCAAACATATTTTAATTTGCTCGAAGGCATCAATGTTGAAGGCAGTTTGCTGAGCAATTCCGGCTGGGTAAAATGGTCCAAAGCTTGGACAGCTGAAGAAAACAGGCATGGCGATTTGCTGAACAAATACCTCTACCTTTCAGGAAGAGCTGATATGAAAAAGGTAGAACAAACAATCCACCGTTTGATCTACAACGGTTTTGATCCCAGATCTGAAAAAGATCCGTTTCAGGCCATCATCTATACCTCTTTTCAGGAAAGAGCCACAAAAATATCACACGTCAACACAGGTAAACTAGCGGATAAAGCAGGTGATGATGTGTTGTCCAGAATTTGTAAAACTATCGCAGGAGATGAAGCCCGGCATGAAAAAGCGTACAAAAGCTTTATGTCACAAATCTTTGAAATAGATCCAAGCGGAGCTATCCTGGCTTTTGAAAAAATGATGAGAAAGCAGATTGTCATGCCTGCTGTCCTGATGGGAGAAGGTAGTAGCAATCCATCACTTTTCGACCAGTTTTCTGCCATAACCCAGAAAATAGGGATTTACACAGGATGGGATTACGCTAGAATCATTGACCATTTGGTAAAACTTTGGGACATTGAAAACCTGACCGGTCTTACTGATATGGCTGCAAAGGCTCAAGATTATCTTTCAAACTTGTCGGATAGGTACATGCGACTTGCAGATAGAATGAAAGCACCTGATGAGGTCACCTTAGCTTGGTTAAAATAAAAATTTAAGCCTGAAGAAATTCAGGCTTTTTTTTGTAATCGAGGAACAAATTAAGATCAAAACCTATTATATGTCTATACATCTATTAGCTATGAGAACAATTAAAGAAATACATAAAGCCCACTATCATCCAATTGCAGATCTGATTACCTATAATCCTCTGCCTTCTCCAAGATTAAATCAGATAGATCCATTCATATTCTTAAACCACCATGGACATCAGGTATATAAGCCAAATAATAATGGTTTACCATTTGGTCCACATCCGCATAGGGGGATGGAAACCGTAACCTTTATTTTGGAAGGAGACATCATGCACAAAGATTCAGGTGGTCATGAATCTATTATTGAAGCTGGAGGTATACAGTGGATGACAGCCGGGAGTGGATTAATTCATGCAGAAGTGTCTTCCTCTAAATTCAAGAAGGAAGGTGGGGAATTGGAAATATTGCAGCTATGGGTTAACCTACCTGCAAAATACAAAATGACTGAACCAAGGTATATTGGTCTACAAAAAGATGAAATAACCGCGTTCAGTACGGATAATGAACAAGTAAATGTCCAATTAATAGCCGGAAGCTGGGGAGAATATAAAGGATCATTTGAGACTTTGACCCCTATTTTCATGAGCACCCTTTACCTTAATGAGGGAGCCATAGTAACCAAGGAAATACCTTCGGATGAAAATATATTCTTCTATGTAGTAAGAGGAAAGGTCAAAGTCATGGGAGAGGAAGTCAATTACAGAAACCTGATTGAATTCGAAAATGATGGAGACAATATTTCATTCCAGGCAATTGAAGATGCCGTGGTCATTTTGGGACATGCTAAACCTTTCAATGAACCAATGGTAGCTCAGGGCCCTTTTGTAATGAATACACAACAGGAGATTATGCAAGCCTACCGAGACTATCAAATGGGCAAATTTGGAAGTTGGAACCATTAAAATTTAACAAAAAAAAGAGCCTTGAGGAAATTCCTCAAGGCTCTTTTTTAGAATTACTGTATTGATCAAAGATCGATACCCATGAAAGACATAAAGGCAATTCCCATCAAGCCCGTAAGCAACATGGTAATACCAAGACCTTTCAAACCATTAGGTACGTTTGAATATTTCAATTTTTCTCTGATAGATGCTAATGCTACGATGGCCAAGAAGAAACCTGTGCCTGAACCGAAACCGTAAACCGCAGCTTCTGCCAAAGTATAGTCTCTTTGGGCCATGAAAAGTGATCCACCCAAGATCGCACAGTTAACGGCAATCAAAGGAAGGAAAATACCCAAAGCTCCATAAAGTGCCGGAGCAAACTTTTCAACAACCATCTCAACCAATTGCACCATAGCAGCGATGATGGCAATGAACATGATAAATCTCAAGAAAGACAAATCCACAGTTGCGAAAGAATCACCCAACCAAACCAAAGCACCTTCTTTCAATACAAACTCATTCAAAAGCCAGTTGGTAGGCGCTGTTACTGTCAATACGAAAATTACCGCTGCTCCAAGACCAAGTGCAGTGCTTACCTTTTTGGAAACAGCCAAGAAGGAACACATTCCCAAAAACAGGGAGAACACCATGTTGTCGATAAAGATCGAACGTATAGCTAAACTTACTAATTCCATGTCAATTTAATTTATTAATGTTCAACATAACCTGTTTTGGTACGCTGTACCCAGATGATCAGACCAAGGATGATAAAAGCACCAACAGGAGACACCATCAATCCATTGGTAGCCAAGCTAAAGTCTTCGCCAAACAAACCGGAAACGGTATCATAGACAGGAACTCCGAATACGGAACCTGAACCAAGCAATTCCCTAAAGAAGGCAACTGCAAGGATAATCCAGGAATAACCCAAAGCTGACCCAAATCCATCTAGGACAGAATCATATGGTTTATTACCTAAAGCGAATGCTTCCAAACGTCCCATTACAATACAGTTGGTAATGATCAGACCAACGAATACGGAAAGCTCTTTATACATGTCGTAAGCAAATGCCTTCAATACTTCATTTACCAAAGTCACCAAAGAAGCAACTACGGCAAGCTGAACGATAATCCTAACCCTAGAAGGAATCGTATTCCTCATCAAAGAGATGGTAAGGTTGGACATAACCATTACAAATATAACGGATATCGCCATTACCAAAGTAGGCTGCATCTGTGTAGTAACAGCCAATGCAGAGCAAATCCCCAAAACCTGAATGGTGATTGGGTTATTGTCTACCAATGGATCAGTGATAAACTTCTTTCTTCTTTTCGACAAAAGTGCCTCAGCGGGTTTCTTTGCTTCTGCCTGTGCGGTTTCTGTACTCATTATATCTAAGTTATAATGTTCGTGATTAATTTAAAACAGCAATCTCTGAGGATTTTGAAGATTTCAGCTTCTCAAAGTACGCTTTATAGTATTGCAAATAATTGCTCAACATTGCATTCACACCATTGGCTGTAATGGTAGCACCAGAAAGACCATCTACTTTATGGATGTCACCGGAATAATCTTTCCCTTCCCCTTTCTGCATTGCCACTGATTGGAAAGCTCCAGATTCGTCAAAAATCTGTTTACCTTGAAAACGGTTTTGTACTGCCCCATCAGTTATCCTAGCACCAAGACCTGGGGTTTCACCTTTGTGACCGAAAGTAACACCTGCAATGGTATTCAAATCAGTATCTAAAGCCAAGAATCCCCAAATTTCATCCCAAAGACCAGATCCATACACCTGAACTACGTAAGCTTCTACAGCATCAGGATTGCCTTCCGCATGAAATATAAATACAGGATATTGACGCTTTTCTGGGGCCATTTTAAAGTTTTTAGCCACATTGACATTTTCAGCGATGATAGGATTGCCATCAGCATCTTTTTCTATTAGATTACCTTCGAAATCCACAACCTTGGAAGAAATCCTGTTTTCATAGAATTTTAAAATTTCATCAGGCTTCATGGCTCGAAGCTCGGAAGCTTCTAAAACTGCTCCTAAAATCTGTTTTTTAGTATCCAATTCTACAGCTTTCTTTTGGATTGGACCCAAAACCTGAGATGTACCAGACAGCAATAATCCGAGTACTACTGTAAGGATTATTGAGAAGGTGATGATATAAGCATTAGACTGTTGCACGTTGTAACCTCCTTTTCTTATTTGCTTTTACTACATAATAATCAATCAATGGCGCAAACACGTTCATCAAAAGAACGGCTAGCATGATGCCTTCCGGATAAGCCGGGTTGGTCACACGAATGATGACAGTCAACATACCGATCAACAATCCATAGATCCACTTTCCGGTTTCAGTTTGCGCTGCTGACACCGGGTCAGTCGCCATAAATACGATACCGAAAGCCAAACCACCCACTACCCAGTGGTATTCAGGAGCCATTGCCATATATTCATTCACTGCGAATAGGTTCATCACCAACCCCATCAAATAAGCACCTGCAAAACCACTCACAATGATTTTCCAGCTAGCTACACCTGTCGCTATCAAAATTACGGCGCCGATTAGGGCCATCAAGGTTGATGTTTCACCAATTGATCCTGGTATCCATCCCATGAAAAGGTTAGCGAAGCTATAAAGTCCGTCACCTAGTGCAGTGTTATGTTCGGCCAAAGCCTTGGTTACTGGCTCCCCATCCACACCGGCATTATATGCTACAGCTAGAGCTGTTGCACCAGAAAATCCATCAACAGGTGTTTTATCACCCAAATATGTCCATACCTGGTCACCAGAAATTTGTGCTGGATAAGCAAAATACAAGAACGCCCTTGCAGTCATTGCCACGTTCAGAATGTTCATTCCTGTTCCTCCAAAAACTTCCTTCGCCACGATTACCGCAAAAATGGTTGCCAAAGCAACTTGCCACAATGGTAATGTAGCAGGGACAACCAATGGAATCAACATGCCTGTTACCAGGAAACCTTCATTGATCGGGTGTTTTCTGATGACTGCAAAAGCAGCTTCTACAAGACCACCAGCAGCATAAGCTACAATAATGATCGGAAGTACAAGCTTCAATCCAATTAACAATTTATCTCCAAAATCCTCCCACAAACCTGCAGTCTGTCCTGTGGCTAGAAAATGTTGATGTCCTGTATTGTAAATACCAAATAATAAAGCTGGAATCATGGCTACCACAACGGTAATCATCATCCTTTTCAAATCGATGGCATCTTTTACCTGAGCACCTTTTATCGCATTGGTATGCTTAGGAGTAAACAAGAATGTTTCTCCTGCTTCAAACGCATAATAAAAGTTCTCTAACTTGCCACCTTTTTCGAAAAGGGGCTTCTGCTTATCCAACAGATCTCTTAGAAACTTCATATTGATTAACTGTATTGAATTAAATCTAGTCCTTTTCTTAATATTTCTTGTACCGGATGCTTGGACACATCTACAAATTCACAAAGTGCCAAATCTTCTTCTATCACTTCGTAAATTCCAAGTTCTTCCATTTCGTCAAAATCTTCTGCCATAATAGACTTCAACAAATACACTGGAAGAATATCCATAGGCGTTACACTTTCGAAAACCCCGGTCTGCACAAAAGCTCTTTCTTCGCCTCTTACGTTGGTATCAAGATTATACTCTTTGTTAGGCTTCAAGAAAGAGAACAAGCCAAGTGCCCTGTGGTAACTCAGTTTATCGGAAGTTGGCTTCATCCAACCCAAGAATTCCTGATAGTGACCCTCAGGCAATAAAGTGATCTGATTATGGTAATAACCAATATAGCCGTCCTTATTTATCTTTTCTCCAGTCAGTACGTTTCCTGAAACAACTCTAGTATCCGGAGCCAAATCAGATTTCTCATCCTGCTTCAAATTACCGTTCACCAACGGATCAACACAGGCACCGATAAAAGTTTTTGCATAAGCAGCTTTTTTCGCTCTGGATCCCGTCACTGCCACTATTTTGGAAGCATCATATTTACCCTCCAAGAACAATTTACCGATCTGGGCTACTCCATAAGGATTAACTGTCCATACGATTTCACCTTTACCGATAGGATTCAAATGATGGATATGTACCCCCACATTACCAGCTGGGTGAGGTCCGCTGAATTTATTGAGTTCAACACCTTTAGCATTTGTAAATATTGAGGCGACCTCTCCTTCACCATTAACACTTAGGTAAACCTTACCAGGAGTCAATTTGGATAAAATGTCAATTCCAGCCTGAAAATATTTATCCTGTCCTTGTAACAGAAAACCATAATCAGGAGCCATTGGATGTGTATCAAAAGCGGAGATGAAAATTGATTTTGGGGTATCCTCTGGATTGGCAACAATTCCAAAAGGTCTTTGTATGATCTGTGGCCATACACCACCTTTAGTCATATTGGCAATAGCATCATCTTTGCTCAATGACTTCAGATCGGATTCAGAATATTTATTGAATGACTCATATGAAATTTCTGAATCAGCAAGGATTTTGATTTCTAAAAGCTTCCTTCTATCACCTCTTTTGATTTCGACAATTTCACCGGACACAGGCGCTACATACTGCACCTTTTCCATGGCCTTATCAAACAAAATCGGTGTACCAGCTTTTACTGTATCACCTTCATTTACAGTTACTTTTGGTCTTTGCATACCGATAAAATCGGTGGGCTTTATTGCAAAAGTCTTGGCGGATTGAAAGTCTGCAAGTTGCTTTTCAGCTTTTCCTACAAGCTTTATATCGAATCCCTTCTTAAGCTTTACTGTTTTTGACATATGATTTTTGAACTGTATGGTCTTTTGAAAAACGCCTCAAATCTAATAAAATAGATCAGTTAATAGAAGATTATTTTGGTAATATTTGTGAGTCTTATTACAGACTTTGACAAATATTTGATAAACGGGCTTAACCCTTGTCCAAAACTAAATCCTGTTCTAATGACGAAATATGACGCTGAATCCGTTCCATCAACCACATTGGGGTAGATGTAGCGCCACAAATTCCAACTTTATCTTCAGGTTTAAACCACAATGGATTAATCTCTGTTTCGTTCTCCACAAAATAACTTCTTAAATTTTCATTTCTGCAAACCTGATAAAGCGCTTTTCCGTTAGAGCTTTTCTTACCGGAAACGAAAATAATCACGTCATTTTCCTGTGCAAATTTCTGCAGCTGAGGCTCCCTATTGGATACCTGTCTGCAAATAGAATCATTGGCATTGAAGTCAACCTCATTCAGCGCACCCTTTTCAGCCTGAATCCTTTCTTCAATTTTGGATTTCAATTCATAAAAACCCCTTGTACTCTTGGTTGTCTGACTGAATAAAGTGACAGGTCTGGAATAATCGATTTTTTCCAAATCTTTATCCTCCATGACCACTATTGCTTTTTCCAGAGTCTGACCCGTCAAGCCGATCACCTCAGCATGTCCTTTTTTACCATATATTACAATCTGACCATTCTCTTTCTCCATTTTGTCAAAAGCGGTCTTTACCCTGTGCTGTAGCTTTAGGACAACCGGACATGAAGCATCTATCAGCTCAATATTGTTTTCAATAGCCATTTTATATGTTTCAGGTGGCTCTCCGTGTGCACGGATCAATACCTTACAATCGCTCAATTGCTGTAGCTGATCCCTATCTATGACGACAAGACCCTTTTCACTGAGGCGCTTAACCTCCATATCATTATGCACGATATCACCCAGACAATAAAGCTTATCTGAAGATTCCATTTCATCTTCGGCCATTTTGATGGCAAATTCTACCCCAAAACAGTAACCTGAATTTTTATCAATGGTTATTTCCATATTCTTTGCTGTAAAGACCGATTTTTTCTTTGGCCAAATCCACTACTTTTTTTACCTGATCATCAAATTTCAGGTAACTTGTATCAACTTCAATTGCATCATCTGCTTTTAGAAGAGGACTCTCTTTTCTGGTTGAATCAATTTCGTCCCTTTCTCCTAAATTGCGGATAATCTCCTCCAGCTTGACCTCCACTCCTTTTTCCTGAAGTTCTTGCTGCCTCCTAGCTGCCCTGATCTGCAGATCTGCTGTCATAAATACCTTTAATTCTGCATCAGGAAAAACAACTGTACCTATATCACGGCCATCCATGACCACTCCTTTTGCATCACCGAGCTTTTGCTGCTGCGCTACCAATGCTGTTCTGACTTCTTTTATCTTACTGACTTCACTGACATAATCTGAAACCTCCATGCTTCGGATGGCATCCTCCACATTTTCACCGTTCAGATAGGTTTCCTGACGGCCATTGTCTGGATTAGCACGAAAAGAAATCTCAATTTGGCTTAAACTCGAAAGTATTTCCTTTATATCCGTAATATCCGTGCCATTCTTTAAAAATTGTAATGTAGCTGCTCTATACATGGCTCCAGAATCGATATAGGTGTAGCCTAAAATTTTGGCAACTGCCTTAGCGGTAGAACTTTTGCCACATCCAGAATATCCGTCAATTGCAATTACGATTTTGCGCATTTAATAAAAGTAGCCTTGGCTTTTTTAATTATAGGCGCAAATATAGTAGTTTTAATTCTATTTCCTTCCCGAATTAAATGTATTGCACTTCAATGTAAGGATATTCCATTTACTTGTTGAAATTTGAAAATCAATTCATTAAAAACACATGATTATGACTTCTTTTAAAGTTTTAGGACAACTTGTTGACATACCAAACAGATCTATTTTCCCGGCAGAAATTGAAGTTGACTATAAGACTATCGTCTCTATCCGAAAGATCAACCACTCACCGGAACTGCCTTTTATTTTACCCGGATTCATAGATGCACATGTGCATGTAGAATCCTCCATGTTGGTACCTTCGGAGTTTGCACGGTTGGCCGTATGTCACGGAACAGTGGCAAGTATTTCCGACCCACATGAAATTGCCAATGTATGCGGCATGGAAGGGGTAAATTACATGATCGACAACGGAAATCAGGTCCCTTTTAAATTTTACTTTGGTGCTCCCTCCTGTGTGCCGGCTACTCCTTTTGAAACTGCCGGTGCTGTTATTGACGCCCATGACCTCAATGAGCTGCTTCAAAGACAAGAGATTGTATATCTGGCGGAAATGATGAACTGGCCCGGCACTGTCAACAGAGACCCTGAGGTAATGGAAAAAATTGCAGTGGCCAAAAAATATGGCAAGCCAGTCGATGGCCATGCTCCAGGATTGAAGGGTGAACTTGCCGCTAAATATGCCTCTGCAGGCATCACTACGGATCATGAATGCTTTACATTGGAAGAAGCGCTCGACAAAGTCCAACTAGGGATGAAAATAGCCATCCGGGAAGGCAGTGCCGCGAAAAATTTTGATGCGTTGATCGATCTGATTGACGATTACCCAGGCCAGGTAATGTTCTGCTCTGATGATAAACATCCCGACAACTTAGCAGTAAGCCACATCAATGAACTGGCGGCAAGGGCAATTGCTAAAGGAAAAAACCTCTTTGATGTATTGGAAGCTGCATGCATGACACCGATCCACCATTACCGCATGGCTGTAGGTCAACTACGCATTGGAGATCCGGCAGATTTCATTTTGGTTAAAGACCTTAAAAAATTTCAAGTTTTACAAACCTACATCGAAGGGGAGCTGGTAGCCGATAATGGAAAAACACTTATCCGAAAGGTTGAAAATCCGGTCATCAATAATTTCAATACAGGCTTCAAAACCGAAACTGATTTTAAAATCAAAGCTCAAGGAAACAGGGTAAGGGTCATTGAAGCCTTGGATGGACAGCTGATCACTCCCGAAATCCAAGGAGAAATCCGTATCCAAGATGGCATCGCAATATCCAATCCAAAAGAGGATATCTTGAAAATCACAGTGGTCAATAGATATGAAGACGCCCCACCAGCAATAGCTTTCATTAAGAATTTTGGTCTAAAGGAAGGTGCTATTGCTTCCTCGGTAGGACATGATTCTCATAATATTATTGCTGTAGGTGTCGATGATGCATCCATCTGTAAAGCAGTAAATATGATCATTGAAAAAAAGGGGGGAATATCTGCAGTAAGTGATCAGGAGGAGATGATGATTCCCCTACCAGTAGGAGGAATTATGTCCCCAGAGGATGGTTATGAAGTTGCCCAAGCCTATACTAAAATTGACCTGTTGTCCAAGAAAATGGGATCTACCTTACACTCTCCGTTTATGACTTTGAGTTTTATGGCCCTGTTGGTCATCCCAGATCTTAAATTGAGTGACAAAGGATTGTTCAATGGACAGAAATTCAGTTTTACCGATGTGTTTTTATCCTGATTTCATACCTCTCATATAATTAGCAATGCTTGATAATTCAATATTTTATTTTGCTATAAATGTAAAATTAGAATTTTAACCCAGCGAATATTGACTTTATAACCAGCCATTTGGCTGCATGAAGAAATCCCAATGCATTTTATGGAATTCTGAATATGGATAAACCATTATCTTTCACAACAAGTTAAGTATCTTAGGAAAAGATAAACCCAAATAATTAGCGTATGATGAATTTTGATTTGAACGAAAATCAGACCATGATTGCCCAAATGATTCGTGATTTTGGGGCAAAAGAAATCACCCCTTTTAGAAAAGAATGGGATGACAATCAACATTTCCCATTAGAACTATTCAAAAAGCTAGGGGAATTGGGATTGATGGGTGTATTGGTGCCTACAGAATATGGTGGTTCAGGTTTCGGTTATTATGAGTATGTCACGGCTATTGCCGAACTGGCCAAACTGGACCCGGCGATTGGGCTATCCATGGCAGCACACAATTCCCTTTGCACCGGTCATATCATGATGTTTGGCAATGAGGAACAAAAAAGAAAATACCTTCCAAAACTGGCAACCTGTGAATATTTAGGCGCCTGGGGATTGACCGAGCCAAATACAGGTTCAGATGCCGGCAATATGAGAACAGTTGCCATCAAGGATGGAGATTATTATGTGATCAATGGTGCCAAAAACTTTATTACCCATGGTTATTCAGGAGATGTGGCAGTGGTAATAGCGAGGACCGGTGAAGTGGGTGACTCTCATGGCATGACTGCATTCATCATTGAGAAAGGAACTCCGGGATTTAGAGGAGGAAGAAAAGAAGACAAACTCGGGATGAGGGCATCTGAGACTGCTGAATTGATTTTTGAAGACTGTAGGGTACACAAAGATCAGATTCTTGGTGAAGTAGGAGAAGGATTTATCCAGTCCATGAAAATTCTGGATGGAGGAAGGATTTCTATTGCAGCACTATCTTTGGGTATTGCAGAAGGCGCACTCGAAGAGTCCATCCAATATTCAAAAGAAAGACAGCAATTCAACCAACCCATCAGTAAGTTTCAGGGTATCTCCTTCAAACTTGCCGATATGGCTACCCAAGTGGAAGCCGCCAGGCTCCTAACCTTCAAAGCTGCAGACTTGAAAAACAAAGGGCAAAAAGTGACATTGGCAGGTGCTAAAGCCAAATTATATGCTTCTGAAGTGGCAGTTTCGGTTTCCAATGAAGCAGTACAGATTTTTGGAGGATATGGTTTTACTAAAGATTACCCTGTTGAAAAGTATTACAGGGATTCAAAACTGTGCACAATCGGAGAAGGCACCTCAGAAATCCAAAAAATGGTCATTTCGAGGGAAATACTTAAAAAATAATAGCCCACGGATTCAAAAGCATAAAAGCTTGCAAAAAAATCACGCAGCAAATACAGTAAGTAAACACTGTAAATGCTGCGTATTTTTTTAGCCTAAAAGTATCATATTAGATAAGTGAAAATTAACAGGATTATTTTTTATGGGAAGGAACTTCCTGCTCTTCCTCTTTTCCAAATAAAAGCTTGGATAATTCTTCTTTAGCCGCCCCTGTTTTCTTTTGAATTTTTCCCAACAGCTGATCTTCCTGGCCTTCTGCATAAACAAGGTCATCATCTGTCAGTTCAGCATACCTTTCTTTTAACTTTCCCTTCAATTCATTCCAATTTCCTTGTATCTTTAATTCAAGTGACATATCAATAAGTTTTAAAGTTTAACATAAAATTTGATTAAAATAGAGCAAAGGCCATTCCAAAAACCATATTTTAAAATTTAATTTATGAAATATATAACATTTCCAGTATTACTCATATTGCTTTTGGCCTGTCAGCCCCAATCAAAACAGGCCCAACTGTTATGGTCTGATGAATTTGAAAATGAAGGTCTACCTGATCCTGAAAAATGGGTCTATGATGTAGGCGATCATGGGTGGGGGAATAATGAATTACAATATTATACCAAAGGAGAAACCCGGAATGCGAGAATTGAAAACGGTAATCTAATCATCGAGGCCCATCAGGACAGTATTTTTGAAAAAGGATACAGTTCGGCCCGTCTCTTGACCAGAGGAAAGGCTTCCTGGCAATATGGATATATCGAAGTAAAGGCCAAACTCCCAAAAGGAATAGGTACCTGGCCTGCCATATGGATGCTTCCTGAAGGAAATAAGTATGGAGGATGGCCGAAAAGCGGTGAAATAGACATCATGGAACATGTAGGATACGATCAGGGAAATATCCACGGAACAGTTCACACTGAGGCATTCAACCACATAAAGGGGACCCAAAAAGGCAAACAGGTTGCTGTGCCTACCTGTTCTGAGGAATTCCATGTCTATGCCATAGATTGGCAGGAACACAAGATTGATTTTTACCTCGATGGAGAACGCTACCATACTTTCGAAAATACAGGAGAGGGTTGGGAACAATGGCCTTTTGACCATGAATTTCATTTAATTTTCAATATTGCAGTGGGGGGAAACTGGGGAGGTGCCAAAGGCGTTGATGCAGATATCTGGCCGCAGCGAATGGAAATTGACTATGTTAGGGTATATAATCAAAAACCAGAATAATTACCATAGATCAGAATCATCAATTAACGCTAAGCATTAATAGGTAGTGAGGGAGAATGAATTACAATTGGTAATTTGTTCTATTTTTGCATCATGGGTCTAAAAGCAATTGCGAAGAATTTAAGTTTTTGGAGTTTACTGAAAATCAGTAGACCCGTCAACCTGCTCATTCTCGCTTTTGCCCAGATCATGACCGCTCTTTTCTTGGTGGAGACAGACCGTATGGGACTGCCTGTTTACCAGGACATCAAATTATACCTATTGATCATTACCACACTGATGATTGCCGCAGCAGGGTACATGATCAACGATTACTACGATGTCAAGATAGATTATATCAACAAGCCCGACGAAGTCATTATCGGGAGGACCATGAAAAGACGGGTGGCCTTGTTTTACCACTCAGTGCTTAATTTCACAGCCATCGGAATAGGGGTATTCATAAGCCCTAGGGTTGCATTAGTCTTATTCTTCGCTGCTTTCCTTCTCTGGTTTTATAGCAACCTTCTTAAAAGGCTCCCATTCATTGGAAATCTCACCGTAGCTTTACTGACCGGCGCATCCATTTGGTTAATAGGTTATTTTTACCAGAAATCAGAACTACTGGTGTTGACCTATGCTATTTTTGCCTTTTTCATGAACCTGATCAGAGAAATCCTAAAAGATATCGAAGACCGGAATGGAGACCGGAAACATGGCTGCAAAACCTTGCCCATTGTAATCGGTTTCAGAAACACCAAAAGAGTGATCTTCGCCATTGCCATTGTATTTGTCTGTTCGATTTTAGTGGTTACTTTCAAAATCAACAATCCAAAGCTTTATTATTACTTCGGAGTATTGAGCATCCTGTTTTTGATTTTTATGTATAAAATCTATTATGCAGACAGGAAGCTACATTTTACACAACTGAGTTTGCTCAATAAAATCCTGATGTTTGCCGGGATCGTCAGCATGATATTTTTATAAGTTTTTAAACTGAAGATCCTGTAAGATAAGCCCATTGGCAGGAGCATGCCGGACTAAAGGCCTGCATTCTTCAGAATGTAAAGCCTGATTCATATCACTTAGGGAAATATTTCCCAACCCTAGTTCAACCAAGGCTGAAACCATCATCCTGACCTGATATCTCAAAAAGCCATCTCCCCTGACTTTAAAAATAAGCGCATTGTCGGGAACAAGACCTGTACCTGCCCGAGGGTGTGGAATAATTGCTGATTCAAAAATTTCCCTTTGGTAATTATCAGTCAATTTATCAATGGAGCAAAACTTCCTGAAATCATGCTTGCCTAGAAATAAGCTCGCACCTTCCTGCATGATTTTAATGTCAGGATTGCCTGGAAAATAGGCAAGATTGGCTGCGGCAAAAGGGTGGAATTTCTCTCCAAATGCCATATGGTAATGGTACTCTTTCCATTCAATATCCTGGATGACATTAAAAGTCTTGGAAACCGGGAGGCAGGAAAGCAACCTGATGTCAGCAGGAAGGTTTTCATTAACCTTTTCCAAAAACCCAACTTGCTCCAAAGGCGTTCTTAAAAACAACTCAAAAGCCCCTTTTTGACAGGAAACCCCTGAATCTGTACGACTTGCGCCAAGGATGTTAAAGTCTTCATGTCCCAGTACATACCTGATACCTCTTTCCAGTGTGCCTTGAATGGTTTTGACACCTTTCTGCTTTTGCCAGCCAGAATAACGTAAACCGAGGTACTGAAGGTAGAAAAGGTAGGTAAAAGGCCTTGTTTGCATGAGGTAAAAATGGATGAAATATGGATCAAAATCAGTTTTTCATGTGAAAATAAAAGTTTTTATTATTTACATAAAAATTATTAATAATTAAAGATGACTGATTTTTATCATGTTTTTAAAAACATCAAAATCAAAAAAATATTGTTTTTTAATTCCATTTTACTATTTAAGCCCAAAGAAAAAAAACTAAATCAATTTATTTAAAATAAGTATTGTTTATTTATAAATAGTATTTTTTGCTTATCGTGTACGTTTTTTTACTTTTCATTTACTTTTTATTACCTTAAACAATATTATTTGAACGCACATGAGAACACAAAACTTTGTAAGGAACCTAAACTGGGTTTGGGTACTTACTCTTGCTGTGATTTTTACAGCATGTAGCCAAATGGATGGCCTAGAGCCTGATAGCAAAACTTTAGAAGGTAAAAGTGAAGAACTTTTTAGATTGAGCCCTTTCGGAAATGGATTTGAGAATGCGAGGGTTCCTACAGGAGGAACTACTTCTACTCCAAAGTCGAATGGTGGAATTACCCCATATATCATTCCTGGGGCAAATGAAGGAGGCAATAGAACTTGTGCTGAAGTAGCAACCGCTTACGGCATTGCTTCTTTTGGAACTTCATTTGAACAAAGGAATGCTCCTTTTGCCGACAATAAGGCTACATTTACTGGATCAGATGGTGCAGTAATAACAGCAACCACCGATGGCACATTCGTCTCTTGGAGCATTGAGGTTCCTGCAGGGTATTGCGTTAAATATCTTGCTGCAGTTGTAAAAGGAAGTAATGATGCGAATGTTTACTTCTATGAAGGAGATGTAAGAGGTGACTCTGGATTGGCTTCACCAGTTGCCGGAGGTAGTGGCGGTGCTGCAGCGTTAAGTAACCTTCGTTTTTGCTATACCTTGGAGGAAAAACCCCAAGCTCCAGAAGTTGTAGGTGATGAAGAATGTTTTGAAGAAGATTTGGTACTGAGAGCCACATTGGCAGATGGTGTTACTATTCCGGATGGATATAAGTTACAATGGTACAAAAAAGTTGGGGATGAATTTGTAGAAGTTGATGATCCAAAATTGGATAAAGTGGGCACTATTGACTATTATGCAGCATTTGTTAACGGTTGTTCAAGTGAAATGTCAAAAGCTGCCACCTTGACTATCTGGGCTTTGCCTGATGCACCAAAATCCAAAGGAGATCAGGAGGAAGAAGCCTGCGATATTAAAAAACTTACTGCTTCTGTTGAGGTAGCTCCTGAAACCAAAATTGTATGGTATGATGCTCCTACTGGCGGTAATGTAGTTGAAGATCCTTCCTTGGTTTATGATGAGACCAAAGGTGGTGTTCAGACTGTGACTTTCTATGCCGAAGCTGTAAATACGGATACAAAATGCATCAGTGCAACAAGGACTGCGGTTAAATTGACGTTAAATCCTTGTCCACCTCAAGAATGCTGGACAGGTGAGTCTGCAACTGGTTTGGGAAATGCATTCCCAACAGGTCCAAGTACCTGGTTCCAATGGAATACTAAAGCTCAATTAATAGCTGGAGTTGATCTGGTATATGGCAGAAATTTGGTGCCAATAGGTAGAGTTACCCTTTCTGGTGGAATAATAACTGTTACCCTTAATGAAGGGATTAGATTTGCAGAAGGTAGCGGTGCCCTTAAAGTCATAGCATCTAATACTCAATTTACGCGATTCAGTGGTTTCTCAGGAGCTCTAAGCAATGCAACAATAAATGGAAACACTGCGACAATATCTGTTCCTGATAGAGCTTTCTACTTCGTTCACGGAGATATTGAGAAAATTATTGAATGCCCAATTCCAGAATAATAGTATCATTTAACCCTTAAAAACCAAACCCCGGTAGCTTGAGTTACCGGGGTTTTTTGTTTGTCTTAGAATTGTGATTTGAACCTTTCCCTGATACCTAATTATCATTAATCTGCTTTTTTATCATTCTTGGCTATTATCGCTTTGTGTACCAGAGGCACAACCCATCGGTAGCAAATCCAACGCCCAAATGACCCACCCCGTCCCATAGGGACGGCCTATTGGTAAAAAAAAACGATCCATTCACTAACCTGTAGAGCTTGTCCACCAGCATACGAGTACTATTCACGAGGGCTTGTCCTTGTCACCTCGACGAAGGAGAGGTCTATAGAAACGATGCAAGCAGAATTAGATTTCTCCCTACAGTCGAAATGAATTGTGTTTAATTTCAAGTTTTGATCCAAATATTATTTTAAAATAGGATTAAGATGTCTGTAGTTTTTATCATATCCAACACCTGATTTAGCAACTGCAAACGCTTGTTTAATCAAC
>NZ_JBHLWI010000012.1:0-14293 GCF_042432905.1 Fontibacter flavus
CAATGGTTTCTTGTCGTTTCGTATCCATCACTTCAAAGAACTTTTACCATCTCTCCAGACAGTATCGCTGACCATAAGGCCATCATCTTTTTTTCCCGTTCCTTCCGAACAGGAGTGCAAAGGTAAATCAAAATTTTATTTTTGCAAAACCTTATTTATAAATTTTTATTTTATTTTTAAGGTATTTCAAAATTGAAAACCGAACATCTTTTGGGTGATTTTGATCAGCATCCCGTCGTTTGGGAATGCAAAGGTGCAACTCTTTTTTTCAATTACAAAAGCTGTCCTGAAAAAAAATCAACTTAATCAGAAACCCACCTGATTATCAGTCAAAAAAAATCAAAAACTCATTTTGAAAACATCAATACTTGAATGTCGGCAATCTTTTGACCTTCCCTTTGTCTAAAAGCTGGTCAACAAAAGAATACCGAAAAGAGATCTCATGCGCCCCACCAGAATTACGCCATCCCAAATTGGAAAGTGTGAAATCGTAACTGTACCCCACATCAATCCCATTCTGCAAAGAAAACCCAAGCATAGTAATAAGCGCTTCATTATTGGGCAAACCAATTCTGGTTGGCATCCCACGATACCATAAGCCAAGAATCAAAGGTTCGAAATACAACTCTGACCCAAAATCCAACTGATCATACAACCCTTGCCTTTTGTAATTAAATGCGAAAGACAAAGTCCTTTCCTGCCGTGTATTATTAAAAAAATCATTGATGAACCCAGGCTCTAAATCAAATTTAACACCCCCATGCACAGCATATTTGATGGATAAAGGATCATTCTCCATTTCCAAATATGAAATATTGGGCTGAGTGAGATGATGTAGGGACGTTCCAAACCAAACTTTATTGTTATAGAACAGCATGCCTGAATGCAAATCCCCAAAACTTCTCTGCCTATCATCCGGCAGTCCTGGCCCTGTTCCGGGCAAAACCACCCCCCTATCAATATCCAACTGCGCGCTTAACACCACTTCATCAAATGCCGCCGACCGTGTCACATAACTTCCCTGTACCCCTAAATGAAGAAAACTGCTTTCCCCTAATTGAACCCGATAAGAATAGGCCAAAGCAATCTCATAATTGGATAGGTTTGTCAAGCTTTGCTTGTTACCATTAACCATCAGTCCAATACCTGAATTTTTATCACTCACATAGTGATCCACATAGGCAGAATAAGCAATAAAGGTCTGATCCAATGAAGGCCATTGGTTTCGGAAATTCAGACCTACCCTTGTCAGTTCTGAACTGCCCGCAAAAGCAGGGTTCAAATACAAGGGGGCCGCATAAAATTGTGAAAATTGAATATCCTGTCCAAATACAAACTTAGATGAGCACAAAAAGAGTATTATGATAGTCCACTTTCTCATCGTATCAAGGCAAAAGTTCCACTTTCTTGAATGGTTTCACCATCAATAGATACCATTTTGACTCTATACACATAATTGCCAACAGGTGCCAATTCCCCATCTATCCTACCATCCCAGCCGTCGGTATCCAGTCTATCGGTCCGAAAAACCATGTTTCCCCATTGATTAAATAGCAACATCTCCATTTGGACAATACCTTTGGTTTTGGGCCTAAAAAAATTATTTTCATTCATCGTCGGCGTAAATCCAGTAGGAAACATTACTCTATAAGATAAAGTGAGCGGCACCTCCATTTCAAAAGATTCCTCACACCCCAGCTCATTGGTTACAGTCAAATTCACTTGAAAATTCCCTTTCTTTCCAAAAACATGTACCGGAGAAGACAAGGTGCTCGTATTACCATCTCCAAAATCCCAAAGCCAAGACACCGCTCCTCCTGTTGACAAATCATTGAATCTAATTGGATCATCAATAAATATCCCTCCTTCTTCTTCTGTTTTAATTCCTGTACCATCGGCTTCATAATCAAAAAGAGGATTGAGCGGCACATCCACAATCTTCACTTCAAAAGCTTTTGGCTCAGACCAACATGCCAAATCTTCATGTTTAATCCTTAGAAAGTATTCTCCTGAAACATTCACCGTAGACATTTCTTCATTTTCAAGAAGAATCCCCATTGGCGTCTCCAATTGATAATCAAAAAGTATCAAATCATAATCGGTAATAAAATCCTGAATATCCAGTTCCATTCCCATTGTACATCCTACGACAGGGTTTTCAATTTCAAGAAGTGGAAAAGGGGGATTGATCAATTCAAAAATATCAGATTGGGTTGGGCAGCTTTTGGAATTGAAAGCAAGTGCCCGGTAACTACCAGGCAGAGTAGCCAGTATTTGGGAAGAATCGGAATCAGGAATCAAAACATCATTTCTATACCATTCGAATCTGACATATTCTTCCTCTCCTACGGCTTTTAGAATCAATGGATCACCTGCACAGTTTCTGACTTCATCTATATTTTCTTCTCTCCCTTCAGCTACAATACTGACCGGCTCTGGAGATTCCTGTATTAATAGCTTAATATAATTTCCTGCTGAAGTCTTACCATAATTATCTGTGATGGTATAATAAACCTGAACTTCTTCTTCAGTGAAACCAGGGTTTGGAAAAAATGTAAATTCCCCTCCGGTATCAGAAGCACGGAACACACCCTGAGGCAAAACCAATACACGATTTTCGGGGCGACATTTTGCCTGAGAACAAATATCCTCCTCTTCTGCCTGAATTTCTTCGAGGGAACCATAAAACTGTAAACACCTTATACTTGAATTCTCATTTGGCAGGCTTACTTCCTCAGCAGTAATTTCATAGGTATTTTCTTGCCCTTCACAGGAAGCTTTATCATCAATATCCACTCCCTTTGGAATTGACAAGCCATCCTCATTGGAAACCTCTACAAGCAGATTCCTGATTTCGTGGATATTGTTTTCCCCACCCGTGGAAGCTGTAAATCCAATTTTAAGGTTCTTGGGAGCTGGAAAATTGTAAGGCCTTTCAAAAATGGTCACCATTCTGGGGTTATTTCGCTCAGTCGAAACAAGCATGCTAACTGTCAAAAAATAACCCTCTCCATTTGGATCAGGTTGCAGATCCAAAAAGACTTTCCGATAACCAGGAAGATTTGGGTCTGTTACCCTGTTGGTGCCCGGACCACCGGAACTGATTGGGAACTGATCGGAAGGTGCTAGACCGTCATTTCCATCTACCATTGTTTTCCGACCAGCTACAAATTCATAACCCACAAGACCACTTCCTGGCCCTCTAATGACAATAGAATTAGGGACTAAAGCCCCACCTATCCCTGGAAATCCCCCATTCTTTCCTTCTAGGGTTGTTCCAAAGTTACCAAATTCATCAAATCCAATCCCTAAATAGGCTCTTGACAAACCAGCTTGATTACCTCTCTGAGCATATCCAAGTGATCCTCCAAAACCTCCTGTATTGAACACGGGTGTTTCGGCGTCAAACAAAAACGCCACTAAACCGTCTGCACCATTTCCACCATAACTGAAATACTCAAATTCAGCTTTGATTCCATAAACTGAGGAAAAAGGAATATCTATATAAATGTATCCATTTTGTTCATTGACAGCATCAGTAAGTCTAAGTGCCCCGTCAACGATCCTGGCGCTGCCGCCAAAAACCGTAGCAGACTGGGTAGCGTTATCCGTGAAATTCTCACAGTATGGAAACCCTATCTGCGCCCTACCTTCTTGAATAAGGAAAAGCCATATCATTAGCGAACCTAAAAAATAACTTGCTTGTGTTTTTAAGAGATCAGGACTATACAATTTTGTGAAAAATCTAAATTAATATTCATGTAAAGACCTGTAAAGTACAGAAACTCTTTAAAAATAAAAAGGCTTCCTGAACTGGAAGCCTTTTTTGACTTTATCTTAATATGGTTTGTTTTCTGTCCGGACCTACCGAAACCATCTTGATAGGTACGCCCAGTTCTTCTTCCAAAAACTTCACATAATCCTTCAGCTCTTTCGGGAATTGATCATACTCGGCAACTTCAGCCAAGGAAGTAAACCAACCTGGCACTGTTTTATAGATAGGCTTAGCCTCATCCGTGTTCAATTCATAAGTCAACCTGTCGACTCTACTGCCATCAGGCAATTCATAATGTGTACAGATTTTGATTTCCTCAAAAATATTCAAGACATCAGCTTTCATCATGAACAATTGGGTCACTCCATTGATCATAATAGAGTACTTCAATGCAGGAAGGTCTATCCAACCGCATCTTCTTGGCCTACCGGTAGTAGAACCGAATTCATTACCTTCTTTCCTCATCGCCTCTCCGTCTTCATCAAACAACTCCGTCGGAAAAGGACCGCTACCGACTCTGGTGCAGTATGCTTTGAAGATCCCGAAGACTTCCCCGATTTTCGAAGGCGCCACACCAAGTCCAGTGCAAGCACCTGCTGCCATGGTCGTACTGGAAGTCACAAAAGGATAGCTTCCAAAATCCACATCCAACAAAGATCCCTGTGCACCTTCAGCAAGTACTTTTTTCCCGGAATTTAAATGGTCATTGACTTCATATTCACTATCCACCAAATTCAAAGTCTTAAAGAATTCTACCGCATCAAAGAATGCCTTTTCCAATTCAGGCAACTGTGCAAGGTCAAATTCATAAAAAGAAAGGATGGTCTTATGTTTCTCTACTAAAGCCTGATATTTTTCCTGAAAATCTTCCGCCAAGATATCACCTACCCTCAATGCAACTCTACCAATTTTGTCCTGATAAGTAGGTCCGATACCTTTTAAGGTAGAACCGATTTTTTTATCTCCTTTAGACTTCTCATAAGCCGCATCCAATAATTTATGGGTAGGGATAATGATTGTTGCTTTCTTGGAAATAAATAAATTCTTTTTAAAGGCTATATTGAATTTATGCAAACCTTCTATTTCTCTTTTCAGCACTACAGGATCCAACACTACGCCATTACCGACGATATTCTGGATGTTCTCTCTAAAAATACCGGAAGGAATCTGATGAAGCACATGCTTGATTCCGTCAAACTCCAACGTATGCCCTGCATTAGGTCCTCCCTGAAATCTGGCCACCACATCATATTGTGGCGCAAGTACGTCAACGACCTTGCCTTTACCTTCATCGCCCCATTGCAGGCCTAATAGAATATCCATTTTCATTATTGTTCAGTTAATTATTCAGCTGATCCTCTTTTTGAAGCGTGAAATTTGGAATAAGGTTAAATAATTGCAAGTAAATGAAGGTATTTATTATAATCGGTTGGAAAACAATGCAGGTTTTACTTTTCCATCGGTTTGTCAATAATCCACTTCCAACCAATAATAATTCAGATAATTTTCATTTTCTGTTCTCTGGACTCAATTAAACAGAAATCTCCTGTTCTTCAAAAACTTTTTCTGAAGAACAGGAGATTAATCATGTTATCAATGCGAAGGATACCGCAATAAAAAATAAAGATTTCTTCATTACCCCATTTTACTTTTTGCCTCTTCTATAGATTCAAATACCGTAAATATATTGTTCAGCTTGGTGATGATCAGCAATTTTTTCACATGCTCGGAAGGTGAAGTCAGGTACACTTCTCCTCCGACATTTCTCATTTTGGTCAACATGGTAATCAAGAGGCCAATCCCGCTGGAACTGATATACCTTACTTCACTGAGGTCTATTACAAAGTTTTTGATTTTATCATTGACTGCATCAGAAACAAATTCCACTAACTGTGGCCCGACTTCATCTCCAATCAGATCTCCTTTTACAAACAAAAAATAAGCTTTTTTTTCTTTCTCTAATCTATAGGTCAGCTTCATACAACAGGTTTATTTTCGCAGTTTTCTTTTTGACAGTTACCATAAAGGATAAGGGAGTGGTGCAGCACCTTGAAATTCAAAATATCTCCAACCGTATTCTGAATATTCTGAATTCTAGGGTCACAAAACTCCAACACCTGATTGCAGTCTACGCAAATCAAATGGTCATGTTGCTTGTATCCATAGGATTTTTCAAACTGTGCCAGGTTTTGTCCAAACTGATGCTTGGTCACCAGGTCACATTCTACCAACAAATCCAAGGTATTGTAAACCGTTGCCCTACTGACCCTATAATTTTTGTTTTTCATGGAAATATAAAGAGACTCCACATCAAAATGCCCGGACCTCCCATAGATCTCCTCAAGAATGGCATATCTTTCAGGGGTCTTGCGCAACTTTTTATTTTCAAGATATGCGGTGAAAATCTTCTTTACCTCTTCAAAAAGGCTTTCATTTAAGGCCATGAACTACTGTTTTTTATTTGCAAATATAAGGGTTCTTATTTAGAAATAGTTCAAATAAGCCCATTATAGTTTTTTGAATTCCAAGTAAATTCTGTATGAAAATCCGAGAATTCAAAAGCTTAAACCAATCTATTAATCAAATCTTGTCACCTTGATCACTCCCTCTACTTTGGAAAGGTTATGTACAAGTTTTTCCAAATGCTGGGTACTATGCACATAAAGTTTGATAGTCCCTTCAAAAATCCCGCTGTCTGAATCCACAGTTATAGAGCGCATGTTCACCTTCAGTTCATTGGAAATTACCTTAGTGACATCATTGATTAGACCTACCCTATCCGTGCCCACAATCCTTAAGCCTGCAAGGAATGCAATCTCCTGCTGACTTGTCCATCTAGCTTTGATCACCCTGTTTCCGTGATTGGATAGCAGTTCCAGCGCATTGGGACAGGAAGTACGGTGAATTTTTATGCCTTCATTGATGGTCACAAAGCCAAATACATCATCTCCGGGTATTGGGTTGCAGCATTTTGCCAGGATATAATCCACCACATCCATATCTTCCCCTATCAACAACTGATCATGGTCTGGGCCCTTAAGATTCTTGATTTCTTTGGTGAAAGAAGATTCGTCTTTGACTTTATCGTTGGTGATTTTTCCTTTTTGTTTCTTTTGTTCTTTGTAATCTTTGAAGCTTTTGATGGAAGTGGGATCGATGATGCCTTTACCCACTTTGTAATAAAACTCATTAGGAGTCTTGGTCTCAAAATAGGCTCTCAATTGCTCCACTACTTCGGAATTGAATTCCATCTTCATCTGCCTCAACTTCCGCTGCACGATCTCCTTGCCATCCATGATGGTAGATTTCTTTTCTTCCCTCAGGGCATCCTTGATTTTGGCCTTAGCCCTTGAAGTGACAACTGAATTCAGCCAGTCTTCTGTCGGTTTTTGCTTATTGGAGGTTAAAATCTCCACCTGATCACCATTCTTCAACTTATGGTTGATGGGCACCAAACGCTGATTGACTTTGGCACCGATACATTTGGCGCCGACTTCGGTATGGATTTCAAATGCAAAATCCAGGGCTGTCGCTCCAAAAGGCAAAACTTTAAGATCTCCTTTTGGGGTAAACACAAACACTTCGTCATGGAAGAGATTTCCTCTGAAATCATCCATAAACTCGATGGCAGATCCATCATTTGACTCCAAGAGGGAACGAACCTGGGTAATCCATTCATCAAGACCGGAGCCACTTCTACTTTGGGCAGCTTCTATTTCTTTATATTTCCAATGGGCGGCATAACCTCTCTCGGCAATATCATCCATCCGGACAGTGCGGATCTGTACTTCCACCCATTGACCGGTATTACTCATCACCGTGGTATGCAGAGATTCATAACCATTGGCACGTGGGGTACTGATCCAATCTCTCAACCTGTCAGGATTGGGTCTGTAAAAATCTGTTACAATGGAATACACCTGCCAGCAATCTGCCTTTTCATCTTCCAGTTCACTCTCAATGATTATCCGAATGGCAAAAAGATCATATACCTCTTCAAAAGGTATATTCTGCTTTTTCATCTTGTTGTAAATAGAATAAACGGATTTTGGCCTTCCTTTGATGGTAAACTTGAAGTTTTGGGCAGTCAACTCTTCCTCAATAGGCAGCAAAAAGCTTTTGATAAATTTATTTCTGGAAAGCCTTGTCTCATTGACTTTGTGCACAATGTAATTGTAGGTCTCAGAATCTGTGTACTTCAAATAAAGGTCTTCCAATTCAGATTTGATGGCATACAAACCAAGCCTATGCGCCAATGGTGCATAGAGGTACATTGTCTCTGAGGCAATTTTCAGCTGCTTATGCCTTGGCATGCTTTCAAGCGTCCGCATATTGTTCAACCTGTCAGCCAACTTGATCAGGATCACCCTAACATCATCAGAAAGTGTGAGCAACATCTTTCTAAAGTTTTCCGCCTGTTGGGATGAACCATATTCAAAAACACCGGAAATTTTTGTCAAGCCGTCAATGATCTGCATCACTTTTGTCCCAAATTCCCTTTCGATATCTTCGAGTTCCAGATCAGTATCTTCAACGACATCATGGAGCAAGGCAGAGACAATACTAGTAGTGCCGAGACCAATTTCTTCCACACAAACCAAAGCAACCTCCAACGGATGATAGATATAAGGCTCTCCCGACTTACGTCGCATTTCTTTATGTGCATCATTGGCAACATTGAAAGCTTTCTTAATAATCTTGGCATCACCTGGTTTCAGCATAGGTTTTGCCGTCCGGAGCAGCTTTCTATACCTCTTGAGGATTTCTTTTCTTTCTTCTTCTAGATCTATTGGAATCATATATACAGGCTTGAGCCATTTCTTAAATCAAAATTAAAAGCTTATTCTGAAATTCTTTGTAAAATTTCTTTGTAATTTTTTTTCAGACCTTTTGCAAGTTTCAAATTCGTTATTACCTTTGTGCCCACAATAAGCGGATGTGGCGAAATTGGTAGACGCACTAGACTTAGGATCTAGCGCCGCGAGGCATGGGGGTTCGAGTCCCTCCATCCGCACGCTTTCCAGCCCTCAATCACGTTTCCGATTTCGATGATGCTTAGGCACTCGGACTTCAGAAAAGAGATTGAGGGTTTTTAATTCATATCAAACCAAAATCATACTACCTTGGAAATCACTTTAGACAAACATTCAGCAAATCAAGCTTCAGTTAAAATTAAACTAAATGAAGCAGATTATCAACCTAAGGTTGATGCGAAACTTAAAGACTATGCCAAAAAAGCTGTAATCAAAGGTTTCAGACCTGGCAAAGCTCCTGTTTCCATGGTGAAAAGAATGTATGGCACTTCTGTATTGGTGGATGAAATCAACAACATCCTTTCTTCTTCACTGAATGATTACCTGAAAAGTCAGACTTTCAGAATTCTGGGAGATCCGCTTCCGGTAATTGAAGATGCGGATAAAATCAACTGGGAAACCCAGAAAGAATTTGATTTCGAATACAAAATCGGTTTTGTTGAAGATGTGAAGGTGGAATTAGGCGATCAGTTGGAAGCAACTTCCTACTCAATCGACATGGATGAGAAAGAGGTTGAGAATACCATCGAAAACCTGAGAAGCCAGTATGGCAAAATGACCAATCCAGAAACCAGTGAAGAAAATGATTTCCTATACGGTGATCTGAAAGCTGAGGATGGTTCTTTTGAAAAAACTTTTTCCTTGCCGCTCTCCAAAGTTGATGGTAGGTCTTTGAAAAAATTCATCGGTTTGAAGAAAGGTGATGTGGTGGAATTGGATCCATCCAAAGCTATTAAGGAAGACTTGGTATCCACAGTAGGTGTTTCTGAAGAAGAGGCTGCAAAACTTTCCGGTAAATTCACCTTCACTGTTCAGAATATCAACAGGACTGAATTAGCTGAATTGAATCAGGAGTTTTTTGACAAATTATTTGGTGAAGGCCAGGTAGATTCAGAAGAAGCGCTGAAAAACAAAGTAAGAGAAATCATGGCTGAAAACTACAACAAAGAGTTGAAAGTGTTCAGCGATGAAAAATTAAAAGATAAACTGATTGCTTCTGCCAATATCGATTTGCCTGAAGTATTCCTGAAAGAATGGTTATTAAGAGCAAATGACGGAAAAGTTACCGCAGAGCAGGTAGAAAAAGAATATCCGATCTATGCCAAGCAACTTTCCTGGACCATCATCTCCAATGAACTTGCAAGTGCGAATGAAATCCAGGCTGAACATGAAGATGTGATTGAGAAAACCAAGGAAATGATCAGAGAGCAATTTGCCTCCTCAGGACTTGGAGCGCAGTTGGAAGCCAGCATGGATATGTTTGTAGACAACTACCTGAAAGGTAACGAAGGGCAGAACTACATGCAGATGTTGACTTCTGTACAAAACGATAAAGTGTTGGCTTTTGTGAAAGAAAAAGCTAATGTAAAAGAAGAAAAAATCACGGTAGATAAATTCCAGGACTTGCTGGCAAACTAATTATCCGATTAAAACGTTATCAAAAAGTCCTTATAAGTAAGGGCTTTTTTTATTTTTGTACCATACTAACAGGAAAATTATGATCAACAGAGACGAATTCAGAAAATACGCCGTAAACGGAAGAGGTATCAGCGGTAATGCATTTGACCAATACAGCACTTTCGTGGAAAACATGACCAGATCGGTAATCGAAGAAAGACCTACCAATTTCCGTGAAATTGACGTTTTCTCCCGACTGATCATGGATAGAATCATTTTTCTGGGCACTCAGGTAGATGATTTTATCGCCAATATCATTACGGCTCAGCTTTTGTTCTTGGAGTCTACTGACCCTAAGAAAGATGTCTTACTATACATCAACAGCCCGGGAGGTTCTGTGACAGCAGGTCTGGGCATTTATGACACCATGCAGTATATCCAACCGGATGTAGCAACCATCTGTACCGGTATCGCGGCTTCCATGGGAGCTGTACTGTTGGCTGGCGGTGCAAAAGATAAAAGATCAGCACTTCAGCATTCCAGGGTGATGATCCATCAACCTTCGGGAGGTATGCAGGGACAGTCTAAGGACATGGAAATTTCCCTAAAATTGATCCTTTCCATGAAAGAGGAACTGTATCAGATCTTGGCTGACCATTCTGGCAAAACATTTGAAGAAATTGAAAGAGATTCTGATAGAGACTATTGGATGAAAGCTCCAGAGGCTAAAGAATATGGCCTTATTGACGAAGTATTGATTAGAAAAAATAAATAATGGCACAAGTAACCTGTTCATTTTGCGGGAGGAACAAAAAAGATGTAGACCTGATGGTATCGGGCATTTCTGCCCATATCTGTAATTTCTGTATAGACCAGGCTTATCAGATTCTCGGGGAAGAAGAAAAAACCAAGAAAACACCCAAGAGTCCGAAGTTCAAACTTAAAAAGCCTAAAGAACTTACAGAATACCTCAACCAATATGTCATCGGTCAATATGATGCGAAGAAGGTTTTGACAGTAGCGGTTTACAACCACTACAAAAGACTCCTTCAAAAAACATCAGAAGAAGATGAAATAAAGATTGAAAAGTCTAACATCATCATGGTAGGTGACACTGGAACAGGTAAAACTTATCTGGCTAAAACTTTGGCCAAAGTCTTGGAGGTACCCTTTTGTATTGCCGATGCAACTGTCCTGACAGAAGCAGGCTATGTGGGAGAAGATGTGGAAAGTATCCTGACCAGATTGCTACAGGCTGCTGATTATAATGTTGAGGCAGCCGAAAGAGGGATTGTATATATCGATGAGATAGACAAAATTGCCAGGAAATCTGACAATCCTTCCATCACCAGAGATGTAAGTGGAGAAGGTGTTCAACAGGCACTTCTGAAATTATTGGAAGGCACTGTAGTCAATGTTCCCCCACAAGGAGGAAGGAAGCATCCTGACCAAAAGATGATTGCTGTGAACACGGAAAACATCCTCTTTATCTGCGGCGGTGCGTTTGATGGTATAGGCAGGCATATCGCCAGAAGACTGAACACCCAGCCTTTGGGATTCAACAAAGTATTTGAAGGCAAGCAGGTTGACCGAAGCAATCTTCTACAATACGTGACAGCACAGGACTTAAAATCTTTTGGTTTAATCCCTGAACTGATTGGTAGGCTTCCGGTAGTCACCCACCTAGATCCTTTGGACAAGGCGGCTTTGAAAAGTATCCTAACTGAACCAAAAAATGCCCTTACCAAACAATACATCAAATTGATGGAAATGGAAGGTGTGAAATTGGTTTTTGATGAAAGCGGCATTGACTACATCGTAGAAAAGGCAGTGGAATATAATCTTGGTGCCAGAGGTTTAAGATCCATTTGTGAAGCAATCATCACTGATGCCATGTATGAGTTACCTTCTGACGACAACACCAAAGAACTGATTATTGATGCCAAATATGCGCATCAACAGTTTGATAAATCCAAGTTTAAAAAACTTCAAGTGGCATAAGACAAAACCAGAATCATAAAAAAACGCTCATGTAAATAACATGAGCGTTTTTTATTGCTTCAAACTTTGCAATATCAAATGCGCAGTGGTCTCGGAAGCGGATTGAGTACCCAATTTCTCCTTTACTTCATCGTAACCATTCAAGATACTGGCTTTATGCTGAATATTTGACAAAATATGATTCAATTCTGATGTCAGTCTTTTCACATTAAAATCCCCCTGAATCAATTCTTTCACCACTTCTCTCTCAGCAATTAAGTTCACCAAAGAAATAAAAGGGACACGGATCAGATTTTTGGCAATCGCATAACTCAGCCCACTGGTTTTATATACCACGACTTGCGGAACCCTAAACAAAGCTGTCTCCAGTGTTGCCGTGCCGGAAGTGACAATAGTGGCAGTAGCATGATGAAGCAGGTCATAAGTTTGATCAAAAACCACTTTGAGCCCTGCCCGAATGGCCGGTTGGTAAAGCTCTTTAGAGAGATTGGAAACCCCCGCAATGATAAATTGGGCATTTGGGAAGCTCTTGACCACCTCGAGCATCACATCCATCATATTGTTCAATTCCTGCTTTCTACTACCGGGTAGAAGGGCAATGATGGGTTGGTAATTGAGTTCATTTTTTTGATGAAAAAATGGATGAGGCTCAAACTTGGCAATTTCGTCCAATAAGGGATTTCCTACATACTGGGCATCTACCCCGAATTTTGCAAAAAAGGCAGTTTCAAAAGGCAAAATTGAATAAACCTTATCTGTGTATTGTTTGATCTTATAGGCCCGTTTTTGATTCCAGGCCCAGACTTTTGGTGGTATATAATAATGGACCTTCAACTGATGTGATTTGGCAAAGGAAGCAATCTTCATATTGAAACCTCCATAATCTACCAATACAACCACATCAGGCTGGTAGTTTAGTATATCCTTTTTAACCAGATTGAGGTATTTCAGAACTTTTCGAAAACCAAATACTACTTCTATAAAGCCCATCAAGGCCACTTCTTCATAATGGGCACAAAGAGAAAGACCTTGCTTCTCTGAGTAATCTCCTCCCATTCCCCGAAAATCAGCTTCAGCATCCAATGATTTGATGGACTTGATCAGATTTGAAGCATGTAGATCTCCACTCCTTTCCCCACTGATGATAAAGTATTTCATAATTGGTTTATTTAGGAATCTTGAGCACCTTATATTCTTTTGACACCATTGATGGTCTCAGGTAAAGTAAATATGTAATAGGATGAAACCTTAAATAGCTAAAGATCCCACAAAAAGGAACATCCCATTTTCAAAAACTTTCTGAATATCAGCTAAAAATAAACAAAAACAACTATTTCAAGCATAAGCTTTTGCCTTTCCTCTTCGAAATTCTTAAAAGCAATCACTCACCATAATATTCCACAAAATTGCGGGGGGTCTCGTATAAAGTAAGTTTGTAAAGACTTCCATGAGGGACAATTTTATTGACTTCAGGCTCCAATATCTTCCAGAATTCCATCACCAAGTTCTCACAGCTCGCCATTTTTCCGAGCATAAAAGGTACGTCCATATTCAGGTTTTTGTGATCAACCTGATCAATCACCAATCTCCTGATCAAATTACTCAGCTGCTTCAAGTCCACAACAAAACCTGTTTCAGGATCAGGAAGTCCTTTTACTGTCACAATCAGCTCAAAATTATGACCATGCCAATTGACATTGGCGCAAGGACCAAAAACTTCTTTATTCTTTTCTTCTGACCAATTTGGATTCCAGAGTTTATGTGCTGCGTTAAAATGCTCTTTTCTACAAACGTGTATCATCGCCCATTCAATTGAGTCGCAAAAATAATGAAAAAGATGAGTAATTGATACTTTTACCGAAAGTTGGGAATAAGTGGAAATGAAAATAAAGTAAATCTATAGCCGGAATTGCACCACTAATCAATTAAAAAGTGGATTATCAGCATACCGATATTTATAGATGGGGCTGTCCGAAAAGGGCAGCCTTTTTTATGCTGCAATTTTTTGATTTTGAAAATCTAAAGTCATGATTGGGGATTTTTGATTAGATTTTTTCCTTGACACGTATAATACTGGTCGACTAAT